>JANOOM010000587.1:0-11494 GCA_031421335.1 Armatimonadota bacterium | reverse complement strand
AAAATCGGGGGCGTACTGTGGACGCGGGGCTGGAAGTGGATGCTGACGGGGGGCGGGCAGGGCGCCTCAAGTCAAGCGGCGGCAGCTCGAGAAATCGCCCGCGTCGGCTCTCCGGCATGTGCCGGCACCCCTTCGCGCCGTGCCCGCAGGAGGGCGTGAACGCAAGCCGGGTCCCACTGTGTCCCGGCCCCAGACGCCAAGATCGCCAGTGCCCGGTTCTCGTCCATGCCCTTGCGATAGGGTCTATCGGTGGTCATCGCCGAGAATGCGTCAGCGACGGCCATCAACCGGGCGGTCAGTGGCGTGTCCTCGCCGCGCAGGCCGCCAGGGTAGCCCGCGCCGTCCCAGCGCTCGTGGTGGTGGCGGACGGCGTCTAAAGTGTCCTCGAAGCCCGGCACGGCCCCGACGATGACGGCGCCCATCAGGGGATGCTGCTTGATGGCCCTGAACTCTTCGCCGGTCAGCTTCCCCGGCTTGCGGAGGACGGCGTTGGGGACGCCGATCTTGCCGACGTCATGCAGCAGGGCGGCCACGGCCACCCTCTGCTGTTCTCCGTCGCTCAGGCCCAGGCCCCGAGCGATCTGGACGCTGTAAGCTGAGACGTCCTCGGAGTGGCGGCGCGTGTACCGGTCCTTGTTGTCCACGGC
The DNA here is from genome assembly GCA_031421335.1 of Armatimonadota bacterium. Taxonomy (GTDB): domain Bacteria; phylum Armatimonadota; class Armatimonadia; order Armatimonadales; family Capsulimonadaceae; genus JANXMY01. The sequence goes on along the minus strand of JANOOM010000587.1, from coordinate 10,847 downwards.
CACCAGCAGGGCATCCAGCATGGAGTAGCCTTCCACCGAGGAGAGCAGGTGGCGGCGCAGGCGCTGGGCGTCATCGTCCTCCTCGCCGCCGCCTTTGGATAAGTACAGGCGCTCGTCGGCCAGAGGCAGCACGCCGGACTGCGGAGCCTCCTGGGGGAAGAGGGCCACGCCGAACGAGACCGACAGGGGCAGGGAACAGTCGTGGCCGGGTGGCAGGAACGTCAGCCCGCTCAGGCCTTCGGAGAGGCGCGCATGAATGCCTTCAAGCGCCCCGCGGATCTCATCCGGGGCGGACACGCCGGCGAGCCGGGCGAGTGGCATCAGCAGGGCGAACTCATCCCCACCGAAACGGGCCAGTGTGTCATAAGAGCGGCAGGCCCCGCCCAGAGCGTCCGCCACCTGGCGCAGCACTCCGTCTCCGGTGCCGTGACCGTAGGTATCATTGAAGAACTTGAAGTCGTCCAAGTCCAGCATCACCACGGCAAGCGACCCGCCCTCGCGCTCGGCGCGGTCGCTCTCCTGTTCCAGACGGCGGTGGAAGGCCCGGTGATTCCACAGCCCTGTCAGCGGGTCGCGGTCTGCCTGATCCACGGCCTCCGATAGCATCCTCTCCGTTTGGGCCAGCAGCCACTCCCGCTCGGCTTCGAGCCGCCGCCGCTCGGTGATGTCCTGAACGAGCACGATGCGGGCCTCCACCCCGTCGAAGAGGAGACTGCTCGACGTGATCTCGACTTCCATCAGCCGGCCGTTCTTGGTCTGATGCCGCCCCACGCGGTCGTTCCGGTAGAACTGCCGCGCCTCGTGAGCCGCCAGGGCCTCTCGGAGATGCGCGCGCTCTTCGGGGGGGCGCAGGTCCCCAAGCGTCATGGCGAGGAACTCAGCGTGGGTGTAGCCGTAGTTCTGGACGGCAGCCTCATTAACGGCGAGCAGAGAAAGCGACTCCACGGAATAAACCCACATGGGATACGGGCTGGCCTCGAACATCTGCCGGTAGCGGGCCTCCCCGGCGGCGAGGTCCGCGTGGGCGCTCTGGAGCGACCCATTGAGCTGCCCGTTCTCCATGATGGACAGGACCTGCCGCGCCAGCACCAGCCCCACGAGCAGCAGCGCCCCCAGCCAGACGCCATGCTCGAGGATGGGCGGGCCAGGCAGGCGCCGCGTCCCCGACACAAGCAGCGCCACGGCGGGCAGGAGGGCATACGGCAGCAGCGAAAGCCAGACCGGGGCCGGCCGACCCGCCTCTTCTCTTTCTTTTCTTTCTTTACTGGCCGCTTCGTCCGCCCCCCGTCGGCACAATGACGCGACTGCCAGGCCGATCGGCATATAGCCCAGGGACCAGCCAACGTCGAGCAGCGTCCCCGAAACGGAGCTGCCATGCAGCACCCTGTAAGTCGCGATACTGTCGGCGGCCATCACGACCAGCAGGCCGAAGGCGAGAAGAGCCAGCGCGCCGCGCCCATCGGGCCGCACGCTGCGGGCGGCGGCCAGGAGAAGGCAGAGGAACAAGAGGAGGTCCCCGACCGGATAGCCGACGTTGACGACCTGCGTGGCGAGGGACTGGTGACTCGCCAGGCAGAGTGGGCCGAGCACGAACCGCCAGGAAAACGTGACGGCGGCCGTCATGATCATCAGGGCGTCGAGCGTGATCCTCGGGCGGGCGGCCAGGGACAGCCGCTGGGCGGGCAGACTCAGCATGCCCGCCAGGAGCAAGGGGTAGGAGAGCAGGTCGAAGGCGTCGGCGGGGGATGGTGTGGGCGTGTCAACCCAATGCACCAGCCGGTAGCCGGTGAGGTAGGTCTGGCCGGCGGCATAAGCGAGCACACCCAGGCCACAGAGAAGGGCGGGCCGGGGCAGGAAGGACCGGGGGCGCCCCAGCGGCAGAAAGCAGAAGACCCCGCCTAGGACACCGCCCAGAGTCTGGATCAAATAGTCAACGTCCACAAGAGCGGGACCCGTGACCGGCCGCAGCAGGACCCAGGCCGCCAGCACTCCGTTTACGAGCAGGGTCAGGGCCAGACCATGCCGGAGCGAGAAGCGCGGCCACTGGCCAGTTGTGTTTGAGGGTTGGATCAATTTCAGGGGTTCGCCCCCCCACTTCCGGGGGGCGCTTCCTCGGTATTCGGGGCCATTTTCGGCCTGTTCTACTTTTTAATATGGCATTTTTGCGGGAGTATCTTAGACTACAAAATTACGGCGACTAAATACAGTATTCCACACCTTTAGCAGAATGTCAAAAGCGCCTTGGGAAGTGATGAGGGAAGCCGATCAACAACCGCACCGCCGCCCAGGAGTGGGACACGCGGCCCGCCGACTGGGTGCAGGCGCGACGCAAATGGGATGCGCTTCACATCGCCCACGTGGTGCTGCTGGTGGTCACCCTTGCCTGCCGCGTCCTGGCTTGTCTCAGAGCGCGGGCTTGACAGCAAAAAGCCCCGCCCCTCCAGCGGAGGGTCAGGGCGCCACGTAAATCATATCCCACACGAGGCTCTAAACTGTCAAGCCCCTCTAAAACAGGGGCAGGATCATCTGGCAGCGCTGACGGAAGGCATGGGAGGATCCCTGTTTCCAGCCTTTTTCCAGCCTGTTTCCAGGGCGGCGCGTTCCTCTTCGGTGAGTTTGATCGCCTTGATTTTCGCCATGAAGCGATTCTAGCATCGTTTAACTTAATCTCGCAGGATGTCAATTCCCCGCCGCTTGCGGCATACCCGGTTTTGTCGGAAAGCGCTCTCAGGCGCAATCCTAAAATCCGGTCTTTCAGATACCTCGGGGCTTGCCCCGTCAGGTCCTTCATTTCAGAACAACTACTTAGCTCGTGGAAAAGTGGGACTTCGCCACGGCCGGGGATGTGTCGGCGACGCCGACCGTCGAACCCGATGGCCACACCACAACGGTCTATGCCGTGGACTGGGGTGGTCATCTGTACAGCCTCGATGGAGACACCGGCGTCCCGAACCGGCACGATCTGCTGGCCATCAGAACTGCCGGCCGTCAAAGTGTGCGGGCAACACTGCGCTGCTCACGGTTCTTCTACTCCACATACTCGCGCAGGCGGCACTTGCTGGGGTGCCGCAGCTTCTTGAGTGCCTTCGCCTCGATCTGCCGGATACGCTCACGGGTCACCTGGAAGTGGCGGCCTACTTCTTCCAGAGTGTGCGGGTAGCCGTCGTCCAGGCCAAAGCGCATCTTGAGCACGTCGCGCTCGCGGGTGGTCAGAGCGCCCAGGGCCTCGTCAATCTTCTCGCGCAGCAGCATGAAGGTCGCCGAGTCGTTGGGGGATTTGGAGTCCTCGTCTTTGAGGAAGTCCGACAAGCGGCTGTCGTCTTCCTCGCCGATGGGCGTTTCCAGGGACAGCGGCTCGGGGGCGATGCGGATGATCTCGGTGACGCGCTCCACCGACAGGTCCATCTCGGCGGCGATCTCGTCCACCGTCGCCTCGCGGCCCAGCATCTGGAGGAGGTGGCTGCTGGTCTTGACAAGACGGTTGATGGTTTCGACCATGTGGACGGGGATGCGGATCGTCCGCCCCTGGTCGGCGATGGCCCGCGTGATCGCCTGCCGTATCCACCAGGTGGCGTAGGTGCTGAACTTGTAGCCCTTGCGGTAGTCGAACTTTTCGACGGCGCGGATCAGGCCGATGTTGCCTTCTTGAATGAGGTCCGGGAAGGACATGCCGCGCAGCGTATACCGCTTGGCGATGGAGACGACCAGCCGCAGGTTCGCCTGCGTCAAGGTCGCCTTGGCATCCTGATCGCCGCGCTCGATGCGCTTGGCGAGCCGGATTTCCTCTTCCAGCGACAACAAGTGCGTCCGTCCGACCTCGCGAAGCCACATCCGCACCGAGTCGTCCAGGGGCATCCCCTCCAGAGCCGCGAGGTCATCCGCCGTCAGTTCCGGCTCATCCGAGGTGGGCCGGCCATCCTCGGCATAGGCCGCCGACGCCATCTCGGCGGCGCGGCGCACGACGGGGACGTCCTCGTCCATGAATTGCAGGACGTCGTCAAGCGGGTGGCCCACGCCCTCCCCGCCCAGGTCCAGCATCCGGCTGTCTTGGGCCAAGTCCCCGTCTCGCCTTAGGTGCGTTTCAACCCCATCATCGTCGATCCCCGCCCGAGCGGGCATACTGCTTGCTTCTGTCAGCACGTTCATTTCCCCTCGCGCGTCAGGGGGGACTTCGGTGTCCCCCTCAACTCACTCTGAAGCTGCGCGAAGTGCCGCAGCGTCTCGCCGTCCGCCGTCCCGTCCAAGATGCGCGCCTTCAGCCCCGACAGCGCCTGCTCTTTGGCCCGGTCCTTCAAGTGCTCGATCTCGCCCGTCAAGGCTTCGGGTGTCAGCGGTTCGTCGCCGCTGTTCATCAGCAGGTCGGCCAGGGCATCCGCGCGTGCGTCATCGCCCAGTGCGGCCAGAACTTCGCGCGGGTCCAGCGTCCCCATCTGCGCGTAATGGTCATAAAGATAGGAGGCCAATGCGCGCGCACGGTCGGTGACGAACTCCGCCGCCGTCATCTCCGACAATGCCAGCCCCGCCAGGGCCGGGTCGCCGCTCACCAGGGCGCGCAAAAGGTGCCGCTCAGCCTGCTCAGTCGCGCCGCCGCCCGACGGGGGCGTAGCCGGGGCGGGCGCATAGCGGCGCGCGGCATAGGGCGTCGCCGTCTGCCCGCCGCCTTGTCCGGCCATGTGACCGGCAACGTCCTGCCGGATGTGTTCCTCGGCGAAGGCCGCGCCCGACCCATAGTGCGGGTGGTATGGCGCGAGCAGCTTCACATACTGTTCGCGCTCCAGGATGCTCGGCACGGCGGCCAGGATCGGCAGCGCCTTGCGGAACAGGGCCACCCGGTCGCGCTCGGTGTCGGCGGGTCCTTTGCGGATGAGGCGCTTGATGCGGTACTCGGTCAGCGGCAGGGCGTTCTCCATGGCCTGCTCGAAGACGCGCCGCTTGCCCGACTTCAGCAGACTGTCTGGGTCCTCGCCTTCGGGCATGTCCAGGACGCGCACGTCTACTTCCTGCGCCTCGAAGATCTGGGCCGCCCGGCTCGCCGCTTTCAGGCCCGCCGAGTCAGCATCAAAGGCCAGCAGTACGACGGAAGCGAGCCGCGCCAGTGTCTGAACGTGCTCCTCGGTCAGTGACGTACCCAAGGTAGCGACGACGTTCTCGAACCCGGCCTGGTGGCAGGCGATGACGTCCGTATATCCCTCAACGACCACGGCCTCCCCCTTGGCGGCGATGGCCTTCCTCGCCCGCCACAGGCCGTACATTTCTTTGCCCTTGGAAAAGAGGGGCGTCTCGGGTGAGTTCCAGTATTTGGGCTGGTTCGGTTTCGCCTCGCCAACCAGCCGCCCACCGAAGGCGATGGGGCGCTCGTGTACGTCTAAGATCGGGAAGACCAGCCGCCCGCGCATTTTGTCGAACGCGCCGCGCTCGCCGACCGTCACCAGGCCCGCCTTCTCGGCGTCGGCTAGGCTGATCCCGCTGCGGGTCAGGAAGCGGCACAGGCCGTCACACTCGTCGGCGGCGAAGCCGAGCTGGAAGCTTTCCTGAGCGGCATGGGCGACGCCGCGGTCCTGCAAGTAGTCCCGCGCCATCGGGGACCGCGCAAGAACGTCACGGTAGAAGCGCAACGCGAGGCCGTTAATGTACCGAAGGCGGTCTTTTTGTCCCGCTTCGGAGGGGGCGGGCACGTCCCCGCCAGTGCCCCCGGATTCGGCGCGAGGCGCGCGACGGGTGAGTGTCACGCCTGACTGTAAGGCGAGCCGCTCAAGGGCCTCGGGAAAGGTCAGGTTCTCGATCTTCTGGACGAACTTGAAGACGTCGCCGCCCTCGCCGCACGACCCGAAGCACTTCCAGTAGCCGATCTCCGGGCTGACCACGAACGAGGGCGTTTTTTCCTGGTGGAAAGGACACAGACCCTTGAGCTGACGCCCCGCCCGCTTCAGCGTCACATAGCGCTCGACGACCGAGACGAGGTCCGTCCGGGTCCGCACCTCGTCAATGTCGCTACGGTCCGCCATGAGGAGTCACCCGTTAGTCCGGAGTCGCGACGACGATCCCGACGAGCCTCTGGTCCAGGAACTGGAAGCCGCAGTGCAGGGTGTCTTTGTAGTCGATATTGAGGATCGGCCCGGTGAGGAAAGTGTTTTCCGGCGAGCCGTAGTGGGCGATCACCTGAGCGTAAGTCGTCCCCAGCTTGATGCCCCGCGCCGTGCCGTAGGCGCCCTTGTAGCCGGTCTCGCGGATCTGCACCACGCGCTGATCGGGCGAGATCGTGAACTCTATGTCGCCGCCCATGGCGCGGTCGTAGATCAGGGTCACCGCCTGTTTCACGGGCAGAGCGCCCCCCGTCGCGTCGGTGCCCCCACCGCCGCCCGGATAACCGCCGCCCCCACCAGGGTAGCCGCCGCCGCCGCCCGGATAACCGCCGCCCCCGCCGGGGTAGCCACCGCCACCGCCCGGATAACCGCCGCCGAAGCTCGCGCCGAGGGAGCCACCGCCGCCTGTCGGGACGCCGGCGAAGCCCGGCAGAAGTCCGGCACCAGCCATCCCCCCACCGCCACCGCCGGGGTAGCCACCGCCGCCGCCCGGATAACCGCCGCCCCCACCGGGATAGCCACCGCCGCCGCCCGCCGAGGCCCCTGCCCCCGATGCGGTCGGGGCCGCGCCGCCGACGAGGATGCGGCTCGGATTGCCGAACTTGTGTGTGACCTGTGACATCGGCGCGAAGATCGGGACGCCCGCGAGCGCGCGCTCCGGCCCGGATGCCGCCGAGATGGTCCCTGCCGCCGAGGCGAACGTGGCCGCCACCGCCGCCGTCAATGCGATACGCCGCCCGATATTCTTGGTCATAGGTGCCTCCATCGAGAAAAGAAACTGATGTGAGAAAAAGCCGTATCCGGTGAACGCGGACGCGGAAAAGCAATCGGGCATGAGATCACCCGCATACAGCATTATACGGTATAATTGCCCTTAATCGGCATGAATTCCTCCGCGCCTAGGAAAGATGTTTCCCATTAACATTTTGCCCGGCGGCGATTCCCGCGAAACTTGCCGGGATTGGGGCGTGAACTTTTCGGGGGCCGAAGCGTCTGTAAAGGCATCACACCACTTATCGGCCGAACGGGGTGCAAAATTGATGGGATATGCCCAGGTAATTCGCGGGCCTTTGACCGACACTTCTCTCGTGGAGCGGTGCCGCGACAACGACGAAGCGGCCTTCAACGAGGTCGTGGCGCGCTATAAAACCAAGGTCTACAACTATATCTACCGGATGACCGGCAGCAGCGACGATGCGGAAGACTTGACCCAGGAAGTCTTCATCCGTATGTACACGTCCATCGAGTCGTTCCGCAGCCAGTCCAGCCTGAACACCTGGCTGTTCCGCATCGCCAGCAACCTGTGTATTGACCGGTTCCGGCGGGCCAAGAACCGCACGGCTGCGTTCTCGCTCGACGACCCCATCGGGGAGGGTGACGGGGACACGACGCACGAGGTCCCGGACCGCACTTATGAGCCGCAGCGCCTGCTGGAGAACGGTGAGATGGCCGAGCAGATCCAGCGCGCCCTGGCGCAGCTCCCCGAGAAGCTCCGCGCAACCATTCTCCTGCACGACATCGAGGGCCTGCCCTACGAGGAGATCGCCCAAGTCGTCGGTTGCCCGCTCGGCACCGTCAAGTCACGCCTGTTTAACGCCCGGATGCAGTTGCGCCAGCGGCTAACGGGGTATCTTAATGCATGAGATAAAGACCATGAACTGTGCCACCATCAAGCCCCTGATATCGGAGTTCTTAGACGAGCGGCTGGCCGCCGCCGACGCCTGGCAAGTGCAGACGCACTTGTCCGAATGTACGGCTTGCGGCAAAGTCCGCCGCGACTTGGACGCGCTCCGGCGAACCCTTCAAGCGCTGCCCACCCGGCAGCCCTCGGCGAACTTCGACGCTGCCCTTGCCCAGCGGCTCGCCCTGACGCGGCGGCCCGCGCCGCGCCGGACCTGGCGCGACCGCCTGGGCCTGTCTTCGCTGCGGTTGCGCGCGCCCCTCCTGCGGCCCGCGCTCGCCTTGGGCGTCGCGTTCGCCGTCGGCGGCGGCGTCCTGCTCCTGCCGACTCACCCGCCGGTCAGCGACCCGGCGCTGACAGCCATCCACACTGCCGACCATGCCTTCGTGGCCGACTGCGTCGCCCAGCACCGCCGCGACGCCGCCGGGGAGCCGCTGGCGGACCTCGCCGCCCAGAATCTGGCCGGACACCTGGACAATGCCGCTCCAGGGGAACCTGTCCCCATGCCGCCCGCCGACACGGAAGTGTTCTGAATCATGAGAATTTCTGCTGCCCCCATCGGCGTACTCCTTCTGGTGCTCGCCCTGCCCCTCCAGGCAGGGCAGCTTGTTCGGCCCCATGCGGCCCCGCGCTCACGCCCGGCGGGGGCCTTTTTGCGCCCCCCACGCCGCGCCGCCGTGACGGTCCCCATTCAGTCAGACCAGCCCGCTCAAGACCTCCTACGCCGGATGCTTCAGGCCGAAAACTCGCTCGCACTGTCCGGATATCAGGTCACGACAATCTCACGCAGTGGCCTCGATCTCTCTTCCGAGCAGCAGGTCCAGCGCGAAGGTGCCCACGCACTCCGGATTGATTACATGAGACCGGCACGTCTTGCGGGCGAACAGATCATCGACAACGGCCGCTTCTACTGCCACTTCATTCCCGCTCGAGACACTCTAGACCTGAGTCCCTCCCACATCCAGAGCCTGCGGGTGCGCGTCCCCGAGGTCATCGCGCAGGTGCGTTCCGGTCAGCTCATCGTGCAGAGCGCAGGGCAGGACATCGTCGCGGGCCACGCCTGCGGCATCGTTCAGGCCGCCGCCCGCAGCAGCGCACCCGCCCCCTGGCGCCGCTTCTGGATTGATCCGACGAACGGTGCCCAGCTCCGCATCGAGCAGTATGGGGCCGATGGACGACTTCAGTCGGCTTCCTACTACACGCAGATCATCTACAATCCGCATTTCGACGCGGCGACCTTCCGACTACCGGCGGCCGGGAGCAAGATCGTCACCAGCGGCTTCGCGCAGCCCTCGCTGACGCTGGACCAGGTCCGAGCGCAGGCCGGCTCGCCCGTCCCCGCCCCGGCTTACCTACCAGAAGGGTTCCGGTATCAGGCCGGCTCCATCTCCCAGGCCCGCCGAGGCCGCGTGGTCGAGTTGCGCTATTTCAACGGAGCCAACACCCTTTCCGTCTTCGAGACGCCGGACGGCCCCGGTACCGGCCCCGACAAAACGCAGCATCCCCGCCACGGCGTCTTGTTCGGACGCCAGGCGGGGATGAAAGCCGTCATCATCGGAAATGTCGGCAACGGTGAGCTGGAGAAGGTGCTGGCCTCACTCCGCTGAAGCGCATCATCCTATGATAGATGCCACCGGAACGCCGGACGGGAACAGCGCGTTCCGGCGCTCCTCGGCGTACTCAAAGACGGCCGCCATCAGCGCGTCCCAGGTGAAATACACGTCGGCCACGTCTTCCCAGGCGGCCAGAACCAGACCGCGTGACTCGGAGCCGGCGGGGATCGGCTCGAAGCCCCACGCTTCGGCGACGAACACGGGGCAGTAGCGCAAGGGTCCCGCCCCATCGGGCGGCGTGAGCCGGTAGCAGCCGATCAGCCGCCGCCGTTCCGGGTTGAGACGCGCTCCGGTCTCCTCCCACGCTTCCCGCTCTGCCGCTTCATCCACTGTCTCCCCCAGCTCGATCTTCCCCGAAGGAATGCACAACCCGCGCCCCTCGATGTCGGCGAGGGCGACTTTATCTCCGTAATACACGAAGGTCAGCACGGCCCACAGCCGCCCCTCGCTTTCCAGCGGCAACTGCTCGCCGGGGAAAAAAGTGGCGTCAGCCTTCAGCGATGTCCAAAAGACGGTCGGGAATGGTTCTTGCATGATCTAGCCCGGTGTCATCTGCCAGAAGTCCGCCCCCAGCATGTCCCATGGCAGGCGCCGCTCGTCGGGATCGTTCAGGTCGAACTGCTGGCTGACGTAATACAGGATCGTCGCCGGCTCGCGCCAGATATTCGCGCCGCCGTGCCCCACTCCGCGTGGGATGTAAAGGAGCTGCGCCTTGCCGCCGCCCATCACCAGCCGCATCATCTTATTGTAAGTCGGCGAAGCCTGGCGCGCGTCCACCAGTCCCACCAGGAGGCGGTCGGTGGGCGGTACGAACCAAACATCTTCCTGATTGTAGTGCAGGTGGAACGCTTTCACCGCCCCCGGCAGGACCAGGGAGTACGACGACTGCCGCACCTTGAACTCAGGGATGGCTTCGAGGTTGCCCGACTCGTCAAAGCGCACAAGCTCGGCAAACGAGCCACCGTCGTCGGTCATCAGGCGCAGGTCCAGCAGCCGGACGCCCTCGATGCGCGCCCCGCCGCCGTACCCCTGCGTCGTCAGCTTGTCCTGGAACTCCGGCCCGAAGTCTGCGGGCGTGAGCTTAGTCGGCATCAGTTTTGCTTACCCCACGCCCAGCAGCTCGACATCGAAGACGAGCGTCGCGTTCGGCGGGATAGCGCCGCCCGCACCCCGCGCGCCATAGCCAAGCTCGGAGGGCACGGTCAGGATGCGCCGCCCGCCGATCTTCATGGTCAAGACGCCTTCGTCCCAGCCTTTGATGACCTGCCCCTTGCCGATGGTAAAGACGAACGGGTCATTACGGTCGCGCGACGAGTCGAACTTGCGCCCGTCTGGGAACGTCCCCGTGTAATGGACAGTCACCTTCTGCCCCGGCGTCGGGCTTGCCCCGTCCCCGACCACTTCATCCACATATTGCAGCCCCGAGGCCGTCTTAATCTGTTCCGCCATTTTCTAATTCTCCTTATGTGT
>JANOOM010000586.1:0-4398 GCA_031421335.1 Armatimonadota bacterium | reverse complement strand
GGTGGTGGGTTCGATTCCCATCCGCTTCCGCCAATTACTATGCAGCCTGAAAACACACAACTCAATGATGCCGTCAAGAAGATGCCCGTCGCGCGGCTGCGCGACGGGCATCTGACTGAACTCGACGACACACTCGTCGTTGAGGAGCCGCTGGAGATCCGGCTGGGGACGGAGCGGTTCACCGTCACCATGCGGACGCCTGGCGACGACTTCGCCCTGACACGCGGCCTGCTGCTGACCGAGGGCGTGATCAGCTCGGAAGCCGACATCGGGCAGATCCGCTACTGCGACACGGGCGAAGCGGCGGACGCGGAGATCGCCAACATCGTCACGGTGCGACTCAAGACGCCGCTGCAGTCGCAGAAGCTCTGGCAGCGGACCTTGATGGCGGGGACGAGCTGCGGCCTGTGCGGCAAAGCGGCACTAGAAGCCGTCAGCATGCAGACCTGTCCGCTGCCCTTCACGGAGAACGCAGCGCTGACGCGCGAAACGCTGCTGTCGCTTCCGCACACGCTGCGGCGACATCAGGCGCTCTTCAGGGAAACGGGCGGCCTGCACGCGGTCGGCTTGTTCGATGCATCGGGGGAGTGCAGGTGCGTCTTCGAGGACATCGGGCGGCACAACGCCACCGACAAGGCGATTGGGTGGGGCGTGGGGCAAGGCTGGCTGCCCTGGGCGGGGTCAGAGCCGCTGATCCTGCTGGTCAGCGGCCGGGCCTCGTTCGAGATCACGCAGAAGGCGCTGATGGCCCGCATCCCCGTCGTCTGCTCGGTGTCGGCGGCCTCGACACTGGCCGTGGAGCTGGCGTCGGCCAACAACCAGACACTGGTGGGCTTCCTGCGCGACACGGGCATGACCATCTACGCGGGCGCGGGCCGGCTAGCTCTCGCGCCCGATGCCTAGCGCGTCCGCGACGCGGTTGATGTAATTGAACCAGGCCGTGATTAGAGTGATCTGCAAGATGCCCTTGTCGTCGAAGCCGGCGGCGCGGAGGCGCGCGTGGTCGTCGGGGCTGACCTTGGTGGCGTCCTTGGTCACCTTGACGACGTAGTCCAGCATCGCCCGATCCTGGTCACTGATGGGGGCAGTTTTGTAATCCTGGCGCAGTGCTTCAACGAAGCCGTCATCCAGGGTGACTCGACGCAGAAACTCTGCGTGCGAGACCGTTCAATAAAAGCACTTGTTGGTGACCGACACGGTCGTGGTGATCATCTCCTGCTGCCGCCGGGTCAGCGGCAGGTCGGGGGACATCAGGGCGCCGAAGGTGGAGAAAGCGTGGAAAAGGGCGTCCGGGATGAGCGAGTGGGACGACACGATGTTGGGCATGTCCAGGCGCCCAGCCTCGTCCGTGCCCTCGACGGGCGTTGCGTACTCAGTGGGATAAAGCTCCCGTTGCTTTGTCATCAGTTCTCTGAGCCGCTCATCGGCTTCGGATGGCGGCACGGTCTTGATCCAGGCCATTTGTTGCTCCTTACTAAAGTGACACGCGCACATCGTTACCGGGCCGCGAATAGTTGTTTTGCAGCGTGAAGACCAAATCCTTGAGCCGGGTCCCCTCTGGGACGCTGAACAGGATCGTGAAATCGGTCTTCGCGCCGGGCAGCAGCGGCTTGCTCTGGCTGGTCGAGCCATCGAGATCATAGCCGTCCGGCGGATAAGACTCGCCCTCGGCGTCGGTGAGGGCGTTGTTGATGGCCCGCTCACCAGGCAGCGGGGCGAGCCAGAAGGTCTGTACCGACTTTTGCCCATTGGTCATGCGGCACTTGATGACGACCAGCTTTGTCTTCGGCTTGGCCTGGACGATGTTAGTGCGGCTGTCGTAGTACAGCCCAGCACCGGTCTTCTGCACGGAATAGGTATCGGCTGTCTCGACGCTCTTGACCTGGAAGCGCCAGTAGCCGTCAAACAGCACGTCGCCGATCTTGCCCTGCGTCATGGCCTGGACCTGATCGGTCCCACCGGCTTTGGTCAATTCGTAGCCGCCGGGGCGCTTGACGAGGACCATCCCCAGCGCCTTCGCCATGTCGGAGAGCTTCACATAAGCGCTGCCGCCGAGTGTCCGCACGTCCGTCGAGACCACCTTGCCGTTCATGGTCAGCGTCCCTTGCGCGCGCCCCGGACCTGCCGCCAGCAGGAGCATCGCCGCCAAGGCGGCGATATGTACACCTTGCGCCCGAAGTTGGTTCATTGTCGTCTCCTCTTGTCGAGTAGTCGCTTTGCACCATCTTATCACAGGCAAGGTGCCTTGTCAAGCACCTCAGCGGAAGTGGGGCAGCGCGGCCATGGCGGCGTAGTAGCCGCCCATGCCGTGAACGCCGCCGCCGGGCGGGGTGGCCGAAGAACACAAGTACAGGCCGGGGACGGGTGTTGACCAGGGAGTCCAGTAGGCGACGGGGCGTGTGAAGAGCTGCGCCCAATCCTGGATGCCGCCGTTGATGTCGCCGCCGATATAGTTAGCGTTGTAGCGCTCCATCGCCGCCGGGCCGATGACGTTTTTGGCGAGGATGCGGTCCCGGAAGCCCGGCGCGTAGCGCTCGATCTGCGCTTCTATTCGTTCCGTCATGTCCACGGTGCAGCCATTGGGGACGTGGCAGTAGCCCCAGACAGTGTGCTTGCCGTCAGGGGCGCGCGTCGGGTCGAACAGGCTCTGCTGGGCCAGCAGGATGTAGGGCAAGTCCGAGACCTCGCCATGTGCCGATGCCCGCTCGGAGCGGCTGATCTCGGCGCGCGTCCCGCCCAAATGCACCGTCCCAGCCTTCGCGACGTCCGGTGACTTCCAGGGGATCGGCCCGTCGAGCGCCCAGTCTAGCTTGAAGGCGCCCATGCCGTAGCGGTACCGTTCCAGCCGCGCCCGGTAGTTCGGAGGCAATTTGTCCCCGGCGATGGCAACGACCTGCTTGGGCGTGATGTCCCCCAGCACGACCCGCGACGGCGGCAGGTCGTCCAGCGACTTCACCTCCCGACCCATTTCCACTTCGCCGCCAAGAGACTTCAGATGCGCGACCAGGGCGTCCACGATGCGCTGCGAGCCGCCGCGCGGGAACGGCCAGCCGACCGCGTGACCGGCGATGCCGAGCGCCATCCCGAAGGCGGCGCTCGGCGACTGCTCCAGGGGCAGCATGGAGTGAGCAGCCATGCCGGAAAAGAAGCCGCGCGCTCGGCCGCCCTGGAACGCCGCCTCGGTCAGCACTTGTGACGACAGCACGGCCTTCAGGCCGAACCGGGCCAGGCCGAACGGGTAGCGCGCCAGGCGCCACGGCTCGCGCAGGGCCTTCGAAGTTTCCTCCCAGTCTGGCACGAGCGGCGCCATCAGGCGCTTGTAGTTGTCGCTGTCGGCTCCCAGCGTTTCCGCTGTCTTCTCGACGGACTGGTACAAGAGCGCGGGCGGGCCGTCGTCGAAGGGATGCGCCAGGGCCGCCTCGGGCTGTATCCACTCCAGCCCGTACTTTTCGAGCGGCAGCGTTCGGAAGAACGGCGAGCCGTACCCGAGTGGGTGAATGGCCGAGCAGATGTCGTGCGTGAAGCCCGGCAGGGTCAGCTCTGCCGACCGGCACCCACCGCCGGGCGTGTCTTTGGCCTCGACCACGAGGACGGAATGACCTTCCTGGGCGAACCGGATGGCGGCGGCCAGGCCGTTCGGGCCGGAGCCGATGACGACGGCATCATAGTCAGTGGCTTTGTTCAGGTGGGGTTCTCGATCTAAGAGGGCGGCGGAAGACGCCGCTCGAATTTCAGCAGTTCGTTTTGCAGGCGCAGTGCCATGTTTTCGCGCTCGTGCGCCTCGTCGTTGCGATTGCCGCGCACTTCATAAGCGAGACGCCCACGAAGGCAGTCAGAGCCTTGAAATCTTTTGCATCTCTTGGATGTCGTCGGCGTTCTTTTTGGTGTTCTCTCGCAGAAGAAGCAGTTCTTTCAGGGCGTTTGCGATCTCGCGCCACATAATCAAGCCGCCTTCATTCGAGCTAGTATTTCGCGGGTCTCTGTTCGCAGCCGCTGTGTTTCCATCTGGCTGCTGCGTGTCTGGTCCGCAAGGCGGGTCATCTCGGCGAACATCTCGGCGATATCTTTCTTATACCGAGCTACTTCATCCGCGTTTGCTTCACCCTCATTGGGCGTTGTTAGCGCTTTCTCCATGTTGGATACCTCCTGTATGATTGTAGCACATCGAGAGCCGTCCGCGTGGCCTCCCCCCTGCTGCGCCGAGGTTCCCCCTAAGGTACTCAACGGCTTTCTCGTTCAACAACCTCAAGAAATCTTTGAAGTCTGTCGGTAAAAGGATCATAGCCATACATCACCTGCCGCTCACGCAGAGACATTCTTGTTCCTCCTCCATCTACACTCTTGTGTTTACGATCGCACCGTGCATCCATCAATTGATGCTACGGCGCGGCTTCCTCA
>JANOOM010000585.1:0-16388 GCA_031421335.1 Armatimonadota bacterium | reverse complement strand
ATGCCGCGCACTGCCTCAGCAGGCCCGCACAGGATCAATTCGGTCCCGGCAGGGTGGGGTGGGGCGAGTTCCGAGGCGGCTTGCAGGGGGCCGGCTTTGAGGCGGAAGGCGAGCTGGCGGACGCCGGATGCGCGCCACTCTTCCAGGAGTTCCGTTGTCAGCGTATGAGGCATCTGATGGCGGCCGACGAGGAACGCGAGGCCGCCGAGGGGGAGGGGGCGCAGGGCAAGCTCATCCGTGGCCGCGCCAACGAAGGCGCTGACGGCGGCGCCCGAAGCGGACAGGGCGCGGTCAATAGCGAAGGCGTGAGGGAGCTGTTCGGCCAGGGTGTCGTCGAAGATGCGCGCCACCGTGGTGATCTTGGGGTTCAGCCGCTTGGCGTAGAGGCAAGCCTGGATGTTGGCGAGATCGTCGTTGGTACACGCCAGGAATGCGGCGGCCGATGCCGCCCCGACCCGTTCCAGGTTGTCCGGCAGGGAAGCGTCGCCGGCGAGAACGGGCGCGCGGTCACGCAGGGACTCGGCGAAACGCGGGCGGGGCGCGAGGTCCAGCACGGCCACATCCAGCCCTAGGTCCGTGAGCTGGCGGGTCACGCGGTAGCCCAGATTGCCCAGGCCTGCCACGATGACGTGGCCGGTCAGACTCCCCGCGCGACGGCTCAGGGTCTCGTCCAGCCGCTCTGCCGTCGCCAGGGCGGCGAGGTAGGAAAAGACGATGCCGAGCAGCGCGCCGCCGGTCAGCATGACGGCGCAGCCGTAGAGCTTGACCCAGTCCGGGGTGTCCTTGAGGCTGATATCGCCATAGCCGGTCGTGGTCGCAGTCGTGACGACGAAGTAGAGCGCATCCACGGGGCTGAGGTGCAAGGCGTGGCGAAAGACGAAGATGGAGGCGACCAGGGCGGCGGCGAGCACGGCCGCGATGGGCAGCAGCCGCGTCGGGCGCCTGCGGGCGCGTGACTTGGGAGAGCGCTTCCAGAAGCGCCGCCGCGTCTTGCGCCAGCCCCGGTTGCGCGTGACTGCCTGCAGGACCGCCTCACGTGGCCCACCGATCAGGACCTGCTCGCCGGCGGCAAGAGGCTCAAGGGCGGCCTCTCCTGCGACCGCACGCCACTCCGCCTGCGGGTCGAGGCGGGCCAGGACGGCGCAGCCGAAGCGGGTCTTGACCTCGGCGGCGGCCAGCCCGAGCAAGGGCGAGCCGGCCCTGACCGCCATCCGGCACAGGGGGACCTCGCCGTCACCGAGCCGCAGGGTCTCGAGTACGGTGTCGCCGCAGGCGGCGGCGACGAAGGCGGGGGCGGCCAGGGCAGAAACGCTGTAAGCGCGGCGGACGTTCCAGCCCTGCTCTAGCTGGTCGGCGAGCAGGGGGTCGAAGGCGCGCAGGACGACCGGGACATGCGGAGCGGCGTCGCGGGCGGCGACGGCGGCATGCAGGTTGCTCAGGTCGCTCTCGGACAGGGCGAGCAGGGCGGTGGCCCCGGCTAGCTCTGCCGCGCGCAGTATCGCGCCGGCGGCCCCCACCTGGGCGTCCATCGTCTTGACGCCGCCCTCGAGCAGGGGCAGGAGAGCTTCGTCTTCGCCGCTGAGGCGGATGACGGTCACCTGCGCCCGCCCCGCCGCCATCGCCTGCGCCACGCGCACCGATAATCGGCACAGGCCCCAGATCACGAACCGTTTCCCGGACAACATGACGCTAAGTTGGCGCCCGCTGCTTCTTTCTCCTGCCCGCGCGCCATATCGCCGCCCGATGTGCTACAATGGGCTGTCACGGCGACAGACTGCCGCAGAGCAAGTCCCTCGCGCCCGAGAGGCGACGAGAGAGGAGACCGGATGGATGTCCTCGCCGTTCCGCCCCCCATACACATCCCACCGAACGCCGTGGAGATCGTCGCCCTGCTGGCCTCTGCCGGTGGCCTAAAGGCCATCAGTGCCGTTTTGGCCGCCCTGCCGCACGACTTCCCCGTGCCCATCGTCGTCGTCCAGCACCTCAGCCCGCGCCAGCCGAGCTTGATGGCGGACATCCTCTCGCGGAGGATCAGCATCCCCGTCACGCAGGCCCTCGAGGGCGAGCCGCTGCGTCCCGGCCACGTCTACCTCGCCCCGCCCGACCGGCACCTGCTCGTGACCCGGCATCAGACGATTTCCCTGTCTATGACTGAAAAGGTGCATCATGTCCGCCCCTCGGGGGACGTGCTGTTCGAGTCCATCGCGGCCTGCTATGGCGCGGGTGCGATCGCGGTCGTCCTGACCGGCGGCGACGGCGACGGCGCGACCGGCCTGTTGGCAGTGAAAGAAGCTGGCGGGCTGACCATCGCGCAGGACGAGGCCAGCAGCGAGTCGTTCTCCATGCCGCGCGCCGCCATCGCGACCGGCGGAGTGGACCATATCCTGACGCTGGAAGCCATCGCGCCGATGCTGCTGTCGCTGGTCACAGGCACGCCACAGTTGTTGGGACATCTCCCCCCGCTTCAGCCTGCCCTCCTCCCCTAAAGGGAGAACTACTCGACCGCCCCCACCAGCTCGTTCACGTCCCCGACTCCATTCTCAGTCAGATACGTCTCGATCCCCGTCACCACGTCCGTCACGGCCGTTGGGTTCACGAACGTCGCCGTGCCGACCGCAACTGCCGTGGCGCCCGCCAGCAGGAACTCGATGGCGTCGGTGGCCGACATGATGCCGCCCATCCCGATCAGCGGCACGTCGGGCAGGGCGCGGTGGACCTGCCAGACGCAGCGCAGGGCGACCGGCTTGACGGCGGGGCCGCTCAGGCCGCCGGTGATGTTGGCGAGCCGGAATTTGCGCTTGCGAACGTCAATAGCCGTGCCGAGCAGCGTGTTGATGAGCGAAAGGGCGTCCGATCCGGCTTCCACGGCGGCGCGGGCGATGGGGACCAGATCGGTGACGTTGGGTGAGAGCTTGGTGATGAGCGTCAGGTCGGTGACTTTGCGGATTTCGCGAATAAGCTCCCCCGTCAGGGCTGGGTCCACGGCGAAGTCGCAGCCGTGCTTGACGTTGGGGCAGGAGATGTTGATTTCCAGGCCGTGAACGCCCCCCGCCTCGGTCAAGCGCTCGGCGAGATAAACGTAATCGGCGACCTCGTAGCCGACCAGGTTGACGATGACGGGGACATCGAACTGCCTCAGGAACGGCAGCTTCTCGGTAATGAAGTTCTCGACACCGCCGTTCTGGAGGCCGATGGCGTTGAGGATGCCGGAAGGCGTCTCGACGATGCGCGGGGTCGGGTTGCCCAGGCGCGGCTCACGCGACGTGCTTTTGACGACGCAGGCCCCGATGTTGTTGAGGTCCACGATCCCGGCCATCTCATTGCCGAAGCCGAAGGTCCCCGAACCCGTCATGACAGGGTTCCGCAGCGTCAGGCTGCCGATTTTGACGCGTGTATTCACCACTTCACCTCCGACGATTCAAAGACCGGCCCGTCAACGCAGCAGCGGACGCGGCGGCCATCGGCCAAATCTAACACGCACCCCATGCAGACGCCGATGCCGCAGGGCATGGACACCTCGACGGAGATCTGACAGGGGACGCCGAGCGATTGACAGAGGTCCCCGACCGCCCGCATCATCGGGGTCGGGCCGCAGCAGTAGACCGTCACCGGCCGGCCCGAACGCTCTCGCAGGGCCGGTTCCAGGGCGTCCGTCACGCGGCCATGCGTCCCGTGCGAGCCGTCCTCGGTCGCCGCCTGCGCGTTGACGCCGGCCGCTGTCAGTTCGGCCTGGCACAACAAAAGGTCTTTGCGGCGCGCGCCTATGATGAAAAACAGGTTGTCGCGGTCAGTCGTGGCTTGCAGCTCGCGGGTAAGGAAGACGAGGGGCGGCACGCCGTAGCCGCCGCCGACCATGATATGAGTGGCGCCGGGCCGGTCGTCGGGCTTGAATATTTCGCCGCCCAGAGGGCCGACGATATCCAGGGTGTCGCCGGGGATCTTGCGGGCCATGCCCATCGTGGTCGCGCCGACGATGGAATACAGGATGCTGATCTGTCCCCGGTCGCGGTCCGCAGTGTAGATGGAAAACGGCTTCCGCAAGAGGGGGTCGTATCGCTCGGCCGTGAGCGCGTTGACGAAGTGGCCGGGCCGGGCGAGGGCCGCGATGGCGGGCGCTTCGCAGGTGATGACTTTATGGCCCGCGATGATCTCGTCATTGGCGAGGACGGACGCGAAGACTTGTTGTGGCATGAAAAGGTCTCTTCTAAGGAAGGATGGGGCGGTCACAGAGGGTGAGTATAGTGTTAATCAACGATTTTAACTCAGGGCATTGGCTAATCGCAACGCCCAAATCGTTTTTATCAAGGATCGCGGCTGCCTCGCGCGGCTTGTTGTATAAAGGGCGCTTCTTACCATTTTCAAAGATCGCTTTGACGTGGTAGGCTGGTGATCTGTCGTGGTTGACATCTTCTGGCTTTCCATTCGGCGCATTCAGGTTGTGTCCTGCCATAACTTTGATGGTTTCCCAATAAGGAAGAAGCCATGCCTCAAAGTCATGCTGTGCGGCATGAGGATAGAACTTGGGATGATTCCCCGCCCACTCCCGCATTTTCTTCTTCGCATCACCAGCATCAATGAAATCCCGATTGTTCACATCCTTGTTCGTATAAACATCGGTCAGCGCGATGACGGCATCGTAGGCTTGCGGTCCGGCAAGGAGGCTTTCGACAAGGCGCTTTAGTTTTTCCCCTTTTGGAACCCGGCCGTCCTGTGGTATCGCTCTTATCGCAGGCATCTTATCCGCCAAAGAAGTGGTCAGGTATCGTCGCAGGGCGGGTAAAAATGCTTTCTCAGTTTTTCCTTCCACGATGAGCGCGATTCTCATGAGCGGCCCCCAAAGATGTTCATGGCCCACAATTCGTCTAGCGTATAATCTGTCATCCAATGCTCTAGGTCGAAAGCATCGCCCCATCTCATCGTCGTGACTCCATCCTCTTGGTCACTGACAAGAACCTCTTCCGGCTGTAGAGCGCGGATGAGTCTGTCGGCATGGGTTGCCACCAGCAGTTGCGTCCGCTGTGAAGCTTCTCGCAACAAGTCTGCGAGCAAACTGAGCAACTGTGGATGCAGGCTGACTTCCGGCTCATCAATCAGGGTGATGGCCGTCAAGTCTTTGCTCAACAGAAGTGTGGTCAACCACAGGAAGCGCAGCGTCCCTTCCGAAAGTTGGTTCATGTAAAATGGCTGGGAGAAGTTCCGGTCTTTCCACGTCATTGCCAAGGTTCCAGCGGCGACAGGTGGGAAACTTAGCTTCTCGAAATCTGGGAAAGCGGACTTGAGGGTGTCTTCCAGAACCTCGAACCGATCCGAGTCAGTCTCACGCAAATAATAAAGACAGGCTACGAGGTCCTCGCCATTTGGTCCAGGTAATGTCACAGGGCGCATTGGCTGAGGCAACCGGACAGGGCTGCCTGGAAGAACATTCAACGCCCCATAGAATGTGCATGACGCTAATCTTCGGCGTAGGTCTTCCGGTTCCGCAAACATTTTTGGTACTTGTGAGAGCGAAGTCTCACGAGGATCATGTTCCCAATTGGGGCGCAGTAACTTGCCATTCTTCAACTCGTAATAGCGGATCTTCGCTCCGTGCGAGTCGATGTGCCTGAAAAGGTAGTCCTCACCTTTGTTTTTGTTCTTCTGTGTAAGTACCTCCCTGCCGATTTCGTAGAATTGACCTTGCGGGTTGATCTGAACAGTGTATTCTAACGGCTCATGGCGAGGGACGCCCATCCGTAGTTCGACCTCAAGGTTTTGAGCTTTATCGCGCGTTATGATTTCATGCAAACCACTGTATTCCGATATTCTTGATCCTAGTTGACCTCTTGCAGAAGCGGCGAGCAGGGAGAAAACTTCCAGCAATGATGTTTTTCCGACGCCGTTAGCCCCTATCATCACTGCCAGCGGGCGCATCTCAAGGGACAAGGACAAAAGGCGACGGTAGCCCTGAATAGAGATATGTTCAAAGGAAGCGGTCTGTTCTACCATGGAAAGGCCATCAATTGCCTCGGCGCATACTTACGTTATGCTCAGAAGATAAGTTGCTAGTGCGTCGAATGTGGTCACGCGCGGGCAGTCGGCGTCGGGGTGGCGGCCGGCATGGTCGAATAGGAGGGCCTGCATTCCCGCCGCCCGCGCGCCCTGGGCGTCCAGTTCATACCAGTCGCCGACGTGCAGGGAGGTCTCGGGGGCGGCCTTGGCCTGCCGCAGTGCTTCTTGGAACAAGCGGGGGCTGGGCTTCGTGGCGCCGACGGTCTCGGAGACGGCCAGGGCATCCAAAAGAGGCGCGATGCCAAGCTCTGCCAGCAAGGCGGGCAGGGTCGTCTCCCAGTCGGAGATCGCGCCGACGACAAAGCCGCGCGCCTTCAGTTCCCGTAGCAGACCGAGCGCGTCTGGGTGGACGCAGCGGGTGAACGGCACGGCAGCGAGTGCCTGAGCCAGCAGCGGCCAGGTCATGTCATTTGGCGATGGCCGCTCCAGCGCCCGCCAGACGCAGGAAATGGCTCCGCGCAGAGAAGCCGGGGCGTCCCAGGGTACACCCTCGACGTAGCGGGCCACGGCGTATGCCTCACCCGCCCGGAACGCCGCCGGTAGACGCGCCTGGTTCAGCGTCGCGCCGGTCGCTCTCGCGGCCAGGGCCAGACGCGCCATCAGGGGCGGTTCATCAAAGATGAGCGTGTCGCCGATGTCGAAGAAGATGGCCTTGATGGGAGTCACGAAGCTATTATACCAGACGCCCGGCGCCTACTTCGTTGCCCGCTTGATGTTTTCTTCAACGGGGTCGAAGAAGCCGCCCGCCACCTTCACGCGCCCCTGCATCTCACTCGAGACTGCCGCCCAGTCCGCCTCGTCCAGCCGCCCACGCAGCGAGTCGCCGAGGGCGCGGCTGTCGGTGGGCTTCCTGGGCGATTCCAGCAGCTCGGCGACGCGGTCGCGCAGGAGGGTCGGCTCTTGCAGCAGTTCGGCGTCGAGGGGCGACGAGCCGAAGTCCGACTCGGCGTAGTTCAAATACTCGATGACATCTTCAGTGGTCTGGTTCATGGCAAAAGTTTACCTCCCACGACCCGCCCGCCAAACCTCTTACGCGGGCGGCAGCCTGCGGAGCAGGGTGATGCGCCCGATGGGGACCCACTCGGCGACCAGGATATCCCCGTTGTGCAGGAAGTTTGCGGCATGAGGGTGGATGAACCGGCCGGGGATGAACGCCGAGCGCGGGGCACCTCGCAGGCTGGAGGGGTTGCCGTCACCGAGCGAGGCCACGACGTTGTTGTCCCGATCCAGGATAGTGATCACGCTGTCAAGGTCCGGCACCAGCATCTCCTCCCCGCGCAGCTTGAAGTGGCAGGGCTGCCGCATCCCCGCCGTGACGACGGATCGGGGCTTGCCATCGAGCGAGAAATATTGCAAGCGGTGATTGGCCCGGTCCGCCACGACGAGGGACGGCTCCGCCCCCCGCGTGTCCACCCAAAGCCCGTGCGGCGTGTGCAGCTTGCCCGGCTCCGTGCCCAGGCCCCCGAAGGTGCGGACGTACTCGGCCTGCGCCGAATACTGGTGTATCCAGCTCGACCCGTAGCCGTCCGCGACATAAAAGCCGCCGTCCGGCCCGAAGGCGACATTGGTGGGCACGAACGGGCTGCCGTCCTTGTAGACATTCGCCTCGGCGGGCGCCCCCTTCTGCCACACCACCTGCCCGCTCAAGGTCGTCTTAGTCACCGTCTTGTGGGCGGTGTCGCAGTGATACAGGAACTCTTCTTTGCCCTCGCGGCGCAGGTCCAGGCCGTGCCCGCCGCCTTTAAACTGCTCGCCCCACGAAGTCAAAAACTTGCCGTTCTTGTCAAAGACCACGATGGCGTGCCCAATCGGGCTGTCCGGGTGAACGGTATGCGTGACATAGATATGCCCCTTCGAGTCCTGCGCGATGCCCTGCGTGTCGCCCCACTTGATGGAGGGAGGAGGGGTCAGCCAGTCCGGCACCCACTCATAGCGGTGCGCGCCCTGGCCCACGATGACCGGGCTGGCGTTACCCGGTCTGCCCAGAGCGTCCGCCCACGCCGCGCCCGTCAGGGAAAAGCTCGCCGCCGTCAGGAGGGTTCGTGTGAGGAACTGCCGCCGCGTCGTTGCTTGTGACGGCGTATCTTCGGTGTGGTCTTTTCCCATGCTCATTGTTCCTTCTACGAGAGAAGGGCGAACACAAGGTTCGCCCCTACAGATCGCCCCTGAGTTCGTTTTCGCATTTATTGTGATGACAATTTGCCGATCCTTACCCGTTCGTCCTGGATGGGGGCGGTTTGCCGCGTTGAGTTCGTTTTCGCAATTTTCGTTGTCATTGCGGCGCATACCCTGATTAAAATCCGGGTCTTTGGTAAAGCGAATGTCGGACTGCGCGGACAGGAGAGGGTGACTATTTCCTTTTCTTATCCAGACGCCGTGCCCTGCTACATAACTATTCGTCTACTATTATACCGCAAATGCATGAGAACAACGTCGCCCTTTATGCCTTCGCCAGCACGTCCATAACCGGCTTGCCGACGCCGTCGTGGGTGACGTAGAAGGGGCGCTTCTCGATGAGGTAGGAGAGCTTGGGGGAGATGCCGAGCGCGTGATACATAGTCGCGTGCAGGTCCTCGATGACGACGGGGTTCTCGATGGTTTTGCAGGGGCGCTCGTCCGCCGTCTTGCCGTAAACGGAGCCTTTTTTGACTCCGCCGCCGAAGAGCAGGACGGAGCCGGCGTCGGTGAAGTGGCGGTGCATTCCGTAGTGCTTGGGTTCGGTGAGGGTGTCCGGCACCGTCACCTGGTCCCTGACCTTCTGGTCCGGCTTGCCCTCGGTCAGCATGTCGCGGCTGAACTCGCTCGCCAGCACGATGAGTGTTCGGTCAAGCAGGCCGCGCTGTTCTAGATCGCGGATGAGCTGGGCGACGGGGGCGTCAATCTGCTTTTTGAGGTCCGCCATGCGCGTGTGACCGTTGTCGTGCGTATCCCAGTTGAGGAACGGGATGTATTCGGTCGTTACCTCGACGTAGCGCGCGCCCGACTCGATGAGCCGCCGGGCCAGGAGGCAGCCCTGCCCGAAGCGGCCAGTGTTGTAGGTGTCATAGGACGCTTTCGGCTCCAGGGTGAGGTCGAAGGCTTTGGCGGCGGGCGAGCTGAGGAGGCGGTGGGAGTTGTCGAGCGAGTGCAGCAGCGACTCTTTCTGGTAGTCGCTCCCGGCCTGGGTGATGGGGCTGTCGGCGACCAGGCGCTTGTAGAACTTCGTCCGGCTCTCGAACCGGCCGGGCGTCATCCCGTGCGGCGGACGGACCGCCTCGACGGCCTGGTCCGGGAAGGGCAGGTTGAACGGGCCGAACTCGCTGCCCAAGAACCCCGCCGTCGTGAACGCTTTTAGCTCCTCACCTTCGCCCAAGTCGAAGCGCTGCCCGATGTTGATGAAGGCAGGCACGGCAGGGTTTTTGGGGCCGAGTGTCCGGGCGATAATCGCGCCCAGGTGCGGCGCGGCGACGGTTTGGGGCGGGGCATAGCCGGTGTGCCACTGATACTGATGGCGGGAGTGCAGGATGAAGCCCAGATCGCCCGCCCGGTAGGAGCGGATGACGGTGCCCCGGTCCATGACGGCCCCAATCTTTTCTAATCCCTGCGAGAAGTGGATGCCGTCCACGACCGTTGGGACAGAAGGGAAGGTGCTGAGGACGGCGTTCGCGGGCATTCCGGGCGTGAAGGGTGCGTAGCGTTTGGGGTCGAATGTCTCGGTGTGGGCCATGCCGCCGGCCATCCACAGGACGATGACAGCGTCTGCCGTCGCCGCGATCTTCGGCTCCGTGGCGGCCAGAAGGGCGCGCGGGTAGCCGGCGGCGAGTGCGGCGAGTGTCGCCGCGCTTGCGGTTTTGAGGAAGTCGCGGCGCGTAAAGTCTGGGTTTCGGGTCATGGGTAGCCTCTGGAGAATATTCCACGGGGCTAAACCCCCG
Organism: Armatimonadota bacterium; assembly: GCA_031421335.1. Classification (GTDB taxonomy): domain Bacteria; phylum Armatimonadota; class Armatimonadia; order Armatimonadales; family Capsulimonadaceae; genus JANXMY01. Next base: position 6,429 of record JANOOM010000585.1, on the reverse strand, counting down.
TGCTTTGGCCTTGCAAGCCCCCGCCTGCGCGGGCGAAGAGTTAAGAGGGCGCGGCAAGTAGCGCCCCTACACCGTCCCGTCTTCTGCCCGTGCAGGCGGGGATTTGCTTTGTTAAAGCCCAGGGGTTCAGCCCTGGGGGCAGACGTATCTCAGTAAACCAACTGGAACTCTGGGAGCATTACCAGCGCCCAGAGCAGGTCTTGTACGCCATCTTGGCGGGTCGGGGAGCCGATCTCGGCCAGCGCGGCCTTGCGCTCGGTTAATGTGGGCAAACGGCCCAGCGCTTGTAGATACAGAGAATTGACGAGGCGCGCGGGCGGCTGCGCGTGGTCGGCGGTCCACCGCTTCGCGCCCGCGTCCAGCATCCCCGCCAGCGTCTCGCCGTTCGTCAGCTCAAGCGCTTGCAGGGTGGTCGCCGCCGTGAGGCGCTCGGTGACCACCTGCTCGCGGTTAGGACGGCCCAACGCGCGCTGGAGTGGGTCTGCCTGGGCCAAAGCGGCGCGCGTCTCGACGAGGGAGCGGTCGCCGGTCAGCACGAAGAAGGCCAGCGTGGTGATGCCCTTACCCTCTTCAAGTGCGCCCATGTCCGGCCCGGCGGTGGCACGGAAGCGGGTCAGGCCGGGCGGCAGCAGGTAGGTGATGGCGGAGTTGGCGTGGGTACCGATGCCGCCCGCGAAGATCTTTCCATCCAGGCGCAGCGGCTTCGCGATGACGTTCTTGTCAATCTGCACCGTGCCGTATCCCGTTGTCGCCGACCCCCACTTCAGGTCGGTCAGCTTGATCGCGCCTTTCGGGCCGGATACGGTCGGCTCGGCCCAGTCCGCCCAGTCATCTGCGAACGATTTGCTTCCCCCATTCGTCACGACCAGGGAAAGGGTCTGAGCGCCGGTGATGTCTATGTCAATTGGGACCGACCCGGACTTGATAACGCCACTCTGAAACTTCGTCACTCCCTGCCGGCCAAGCGTTGGCTGGGGCTGACCATTGACGATCTGCAGCGGGCTGGCCGGACTGGACCACACGCCAGTAAGCCGCGAGACCGCGTCGCAGAACTGCTCCGCCGACATCCTTTTGACCGTGGGGCCGGTGAAATGGTAGTCGTCGGTGCGCTCCGAGGGCTGGCCGACAGCGGGCATCTGGTAGGCGCGCGATGTGACGATCAGGCTGATGGTGCGCTTGACGTCGTAGCCGTGATCGGCGAAGTCCGAGGCCAGCCAGTCAAGCAGGTCCGGGTCCCAGGGGCGGCTGTCCATTTCATCCGTCGGCTCGACCAGGCCCCGGCCCATCAGCTTCGCCCACAGGCGGTTGATGAAGGTGCGGGTCAGCCGCCCGTCGGCGCGGCTGGTCAGGAGGACCGCGAGCTGCGCCATGCGCTTCGCGCGGGGCGCACTGCCGTCAATCGTGCCCAGGGCCGGGTAGAGGGACTTGATCGGCGCGGCCTGCCCGGTCGGCTTGTCGCACCGGACCATTTCGAGTGGGCCATTCGAGGGCGAATAAACGCCCGCCATGCCGTAGGCGTCGGCCAGCTTCCAGGACGAAACGAAGCTGTTGTGGCAGGACGCGCACTTGAGGTTGACGCCCAAGAACACCTGCGAGACGTTCTGGGCAGCCTGCATCGCGGGCGTCTGGCTTGCGTTAACGGTTCCGCGCCAGACGATGCCATTCGTGAAGCCTGCCGATTCCGGCGTGGGGGCGGCGACCAGTTCGGCCACGAACTTGTCATAGGGCAGGTTGTGCCAGAGCGCGCCGTAGAGCCAGCCAGTGATCTGCGTCCGGCCGCCATCAATGTAGCCCGTGCCGGTGTAATCGTTGCGGAGCATGTCGTTCCAGAACGTCAGCCAGTGGTCGGCGTAGCCGGTGTCGTCGCCGAGCAGCCGCTTGACGAGCCGCGCCCGCTTGTCGGGCCGGCGGTCATGGACGAAGGCGTTCAATTCGTCCGGCGGCGGCAGGAGGCCGATGGTGTCGAGGGAAACGCGCCGCGCGAACGTCCGGTCATCCGAGGGGGCAGGCGGAACGATCTTGTTGGCGGTGAAATAAGGCTGAAGCAGCTGGTCTATCGGATTAGTGAGACCTGAGCCAAGTCGGGCGGGCGGCAGCTTGGGATGACGCGGCGCGAACGGCGGCACCCACAGGGCGGTCCTGGTGCTGCCGAACGAGACGCCCTGGTCTATCCACGCCCGCAGCAGGCCGACCTCGGCGGGAGTCAGGCGCGGTCCGCGCGCCGGCATGACCTCGTCGGGCACCTCGCCCTGGACCAGCTTGACGAGGTAGCTTTTCGCGCTGTCGCCGGGCACGACGCCGGGATGGACCTGGCCGCCGGTCAGGACACCCTCGCGGCTGTCCACCGCGAAGCCGCCCAGCCGCGTGCCGTTCCCGTGGCAGGCATAGCAGCGGGCAACCAGGAGCGGCTTGACGTCCTGGTCGTAGGAGACGGGCGCCGCCGCAAGAGGCAGAGGGGAGTCGGCGCGCGGCTCGGACAACCCCGCCAGGCCAATAATGCCGATAAGGCCGAGCGTCCACAGGCCCCACAGGGCGCGGCTTTTCCAGGTTTTGCGGGTCAATTGCAAGGGTGTCATTCTCTTCTGCAGGGTGGGGGAAACCTGCTCCGGCAGGTCGGGGACCTCAAAGGCCTCGCCATTGTCGGTGATAAAAGCGGGTCTCGGCCTCCGAAGCTGGACCTGGGCCTGTTCTTCGGGCGCCCATTCGATTTCCAGTTCTGCTATGTCTGCTCCCCCGTCTCGGCTGATTATAGCACATCTGGTGTAGCAATCAGCCGGTCTAGGCCAGCAGTGCGTCAATCGGGACGCCCTTGCCGTTGTTGGTGACATAGAACGGGCGCTGCTCGGTGACGTAGTTCGTGTCGGCAGGGATGCCTAGCGCCTTATAGATGGTGGCGTGGACGTCTTCTAATCGCACGGGGTTTTCGATGGGCAGGAGTGGGTGGGCGTCGGCCGTCTTGCCGTAGACGAAGCCTTTCTTGAAGCCACCGCCGAAGAAGAGCATGCAGTTGCCGCTGCTGAAATGGCCGTGGAAGCCGTACATCTTCTCGCTCTGAATGATCAGGTCGGAGCCGGTGGATCGCTCGGCGAAGCCGAAGGCTTCCCCTCCCGCCGCCGGCTGGTTGGCGATGGTGCGGCCGAACTCGGACATGACGACGACGAGGGTCCGCTCCAACAGCCCGCGCTGGTCGAGGTCGCGGATAAGCTGGGCGATGGGGCGGTCTATCTGCGCCTTCATCGCCTTCATGCGCGATTGGCCGTCGGCGTGCATGTCGAAGCCGCCGAACGGCTCGTACTGGTATTCCACCTGGACGAAGCGGGCGCCGCTCTCCACGAGCCGCCGGGCGAGGAGGCAGCCGAAGCCGAAGCGGTGGCCGACGTCGTAGGCCTTGAGCGTTTCAGGCTTTTCCTCCTCGGCGAACTTGAAAGCGCGCTTGACCGGCGAGTCCATCATGGCGCGGGCGTCTTCCATGACCTTGACGTAGTCCTTGACGGGGTGGGCGGTGCGCAGGGCGGGCGCCGACAGGCCGGTGATGGCCTCCAAATAGTGCTGGCGCTGGTCCAGACGGGTCATGTCCATGCCCGCGACGGCCTTCAAGGTCGGCAGGCCCAACGCCGGCTCGGGGATCATAAAGGGGGCGTGCTTGATGCCGTAAAAGCCTGGCCCCATGAACTCGTTGATGAACAGGAATTCTTCGTTGCTGGTGTTGATGTCCCGCCCGATGTCAATGTAGGCGGGGATGTTCGGGTCGCGCCGCCCGAGTGTCCGGCTGACGACGGCGCCGAGGCTGGGGGCCTCGACCCCGGCGGGGAACAGGTAGCCGGTCATCATGTAATACTGGGCCTTGAGGTGGACCGCGCCGAACTTGGTCTGGTTGGTCAGGCTCCGCAGGATCGTCCCGCGGTCCATGACCGAGGCGATGTTTTCCAATCCTGCGCCCAGCCGGATGCCGTCGGCAGCCGTGGGGATGGAGGGGCAAGTGCCGAGGACATCGCCGCCCTTCATGCCCTGGACATAGGGGGTGAACTTCTTCGGGTCCCAGGTGTCGGTCTGGGCGACGCCGCCCGGCAGCCAGATGACGATGACCGAGTCAGCCGTCGCTTTCGGCTTGGCGGCAGGCGTTTTGACAGGCGCGGCAGTGGCACTGTGCCCGCCAAGGAGGCTCATCGTGCCTGCTGTGCCGGCGGCGAGGCCCAGTTGAAGGAGGCGGCGGCGCGTCAGCGTTGGTTCGGTTTGGTTCGGCATCGGTGTCACCTCGGATTTGGAGGGAGGAAGCCCCTCGCGCTCCAATAAAATCGAATTCTGGGGGAGCCGGAGGGACTTCCTACTTGTTGTTCACCGTCACGCCCGGCCAGTCGTCCGTGCGGAAGGGCAAGGCGGGCAGGTTCGCCTTGTTGTAGAGGCTGATCGCCGGGTCGGCGGCCCAGGCGTAGCGGACGGCGACGGGGCTGGGGACGAGGGCCGAGGAGACGGCCACGGCGTCGCCGTCAATGCGGGCATCGGCGGGGACGAACTTCCGGTCGGCGCCGGCGATGGTGAAGCCGGTCAGCGGGGCCGCGTTGTTGGCCGTCAGGCCGCCGCCGAGGTGGGTGAAGGTCAGGCGGATCGCGCCGCCGTCAACAGTCATGGCTTTGTAGAGCGGGCCGGAGTCTTCGACTTTCTCCCCAAATGCCTGCGCCTCGGCGACGAGGGCCAGGCGGCGTCCGACTTCCTGCTTGTTCTTGGGGTGGATGTCAATGGCATCGCCGATGTCAATGGCCGTCGCGATGCCGACGTTCGGGACATTCTTCGCGGTCAGCCACTGCGCTTCCTGCAGCTCCGGCCACGAATCGCCGCCGGGCGCCCAGTTGGCGAGCTGGACGATGTAGAAGGGGAAATTGCCCTCGCCCCAGCGTGCCCGCCAGTCGCCGATCATGGCCGGCAGCAGGGTCCGGTACTGGTAGGCGCGGCCGGCGTTGGCCTCGCCCTGATACCAGATCGCGCCCTTGATACCGAAGGGGATGAGCGGGTTGACCATGCCGTTGAAGAGCGTCGTCGGCGTGTTCTGATCCACCGGCCCGCGCGGCAGCGGCGTCGCCTTCGTCAGCGACACGCCCGCCTGATACTGCCACGGCCCGACGAGCGATATGGTCCGGCCCTCCGGCACTTCCAGCGACAGGCCCGCCGGGTCGCCGTAGATGCCGCCCTTCCCTCCTGTGTCCAAGACGCGGACGGCGATGGTGTTCGGCCCAGCTTTGAGGACGCCGGCAGGGATATGGTAGGCGCGTGGGATGTTGTAGCCCTCCATCGCGCCCACTTGTGTGCCGTTGATCCAGGTCGTGTCGTTGTCGTCCGCCATAAAGTGCAGGGTCACGTCTTTGCCGGCCGCGTCGGCGGGAATGTCAACCGTCTTGCGGAACCAGATGATGCCGTTGAAGCTGCTCAGTTCGGGGATGCCAGCGTCTTGAAAGAGCACGGGCAGGGTCATCGTCGGCCAAGCTGCGGCGTCCGCAGTGGGGTCGGACCACTTGGCCGCCATGCCGGGGTCGTTCTTCGCGTACCAGGCGCTCACCTGCTGCGCCATGCTCGTTGTGACACTGCCACTGCTGCCGAGCTGTGCGACGGCGGCGCGGAAGTCCGGCAGCTTCGTCAGGGCCGGGCCGCTGGTCCACGCCTCGGCGGGCGTCCCGCCCCAGTCGGTCTCGATCAGGCCGATGGGGACGTGCTGGCTCTTGTAGAGGTCGCGTCCGAAGAAGTAGCCGACGGCGCTGAAACCGTTCCACCCGCCCTGCCGGACACTCTGCGGGGTGCAGATGGCCCAGGGCGCGACGGGGGCGGTGGCTTGCGGGTCCAGCTTGACGTTATGCTGGACCATAAACAGGCGTATCTTGGGGTAGTTCGCCGCCGCCGTTTCCTGGTCGGCGTTAATGGCGTTGCCCAATCCGAACTCCATGTTAGACTGGCCGGAGCAGACCCAGACATCGCCCACCTGGACATTGACGAGGACGGCGGTCTGTGGCCCGTCCACCCGCAGCGTGTACGGCCCGCCGGTCGGCAGCAGGGGCAGATGCGCCATCCAGGCGCCGTCGGCGCCCGCCACCGCCGATGCCTTCTTGCCGGCGACGCTGACGCGGACAGTCGCGCCGGGCGTCGTCCATCCCCACACGGGGTCGGACTGGCCGCGCTGGAGGACCATCTCGTCGCTGAACAGTGGGTTCAGGAAGGGATGGTTGACAGATGTGGTCGCCATCTGGGCGAATGCGGGCATCGGGGCGGCGAGGGCGGCGCAGAGGAGGAAGGCAGGAGAAAGGGTCTTCATAGACAGTGGTTCCTTGCAGAAAAAGTGTTTCATAATGGGCGACGAGGGCGAGCCGAAAGCCGGGCCGAAAGCCGGGCCGAAAGCCGGGCCGAAAGCCGGGCCGAAAGCCGGGCCGAAAGCCGGGCCGAAAG
>JANOOM010000584.1:0-2399 GCA_031421335.1 Armatimonadota bacterium | reverse complement strand
GCCAGTTGGTGGCTTGTTCTGCGTTGAACAAGCCCGGAATGCGGGCATAGCCCAAGCCGTTGGCCGCCGGCGAGGTGCCCTCAGTGATGATGAGGCCGGCGGTGGCGCGCTGGCGGTAGTACTCGGCCATCAGCTCGTTGGGTACGTTGCCGGGCGCGCGGTTACGGGTCATGGGGGCCATCACAACGTGGTTGGCCAAAGTGAGCGGGCCCAATTGGGCAGGAGCGAAAAGTCTGTTCGACATGGCTGGAATGCTCGGCTGCGTCGGGTCCGGTACGGAGTAAATGAAACGCGCTTATTAATGATGTATGTACACTAATTGTTCAAATGAAAATGCACATATCAGCTATACGCATGAATATCAACCACAAAAAAGCCCGATTCCTTGTGGGAAGCGGGCTTTGTCTGGCCGTCAGGGGCGGAAATAATTACTTTGCATCGGCGAAGCGCCGGTTTACCTCATCCCAGTTGATGAGGTTGAAGAAGGCGGCGATATAGTCGGGCCGGCGGTTCTGGTATTTGAGGTAGTAGGAGTGCTCCCACACGTCGTTGCCCAGGATGGGGAAATGCCCCTCGCTCATCGGGTTGTCCTGGTTCGCGGTGCTGACCACGGCGAGCTTGCCGTCCGCCGTCTTGACCAGCCAGGTCCAGCCGCTGCCGAACCGCTTAATGCCAGCGTCGTTGACGGCTGCCTTCAGGGCGTCCAGGCTGCCGAAGGTGGCAGTGATGGCTTCGGCCAGGGCGCCCGTCGGCGCGCCGCCGTTCGGCCCCATGATCTCCCAGAACATGGAATGGTTGACGTGCCCGCCGCCGTTGTTGCGGACGGCGGCCTTGATATCTTCGGGCACGTCGCCCAGATTCTTCAGCAGGTCCTCGGGCGACTTGCCGGCAAGCTCAGGGTGCTTGTCCAGGGCGGCGTTGAGGTTGGTGACATACGCCTGATGGTGCTTGTCATGATGCAGGTGCATGGTCTGTTCGTCAATGTGCGGCTCCAGCGCGTCATACGCATAGGGGAGCGCGGGGACTTCAAATGCCATCGGGGTGACTCCTTCTTCGGCGACTTCATTCACTCGGCTTACCCGCAAAAATACGGGGCCTGCACCCTAGTTCGCGGGCGGCCCGCCGGAATCCTCCTCGCGGAAAAACGACTCTACTTCGGCGATGTCGAACACGCGCCGGGCTGGCGGCAGGAAGCGCATGAACCTCTCGCCATAAGCCTTGCGGACCAGCCGCGTGTCCAGGATGGCGACCACGCCCCGGTCCTCGCTCGTCCGAATCAGACGCCCGAAGCCCTGCTTGAGCCTGAGCTGCGCCTGGGGCAGAGCGAAGTCGCCGAACCAGTCACCGCCCGCCGCCGTGATCTCGTCCACGCGCGCTTTGTGAAGTGGGCTGTCCGGCACGGCGAACGGGATGCGGTCAATGATGACCAGCCGCAGGTCTGCGCCCGGCACGTCCACACCCTCCCAGAAGGACTGCGTCCCCAGCAGGACGGCGTTCTTTTCGGCCTTGAAGGTCTGGACCAGCCTGCCATTAGGCATTTCCCCCTGTCGTAGAAGCGGGTAGGGGAGTTCCGACTGCGTCAAGTGCTCGTAGGCGGCGTTCAGGGCGCGGTGGGACGTGAACAGCAGGAAGGCCCCGCCGCGCGAGGCTTCCAGGAGGGCCAGCATCTCGTTAGCCGCGTCGTAAGAGTAGCCGGGGTCGTCCGAGGGCGCGGGCAGGTGGCGCGGGACATACAGCAAGCACCGGCGGGCATAGTCGAAGGGCGACCCGACTACCGTCTCGGAAACGCGCGGGTCCGCTTCGGGGATGCCCAGCCGCTTGCGGACGTATCCGAAGCCGCCGTCGGTCGAGAGCGTCGCCGAGATCAAGGCCGCCCCGACCGAACGCGGCTCCCGCCACAAGGCCGCTTGTAAGATCGGCGCCACCGAGACCGGCGTCCAGTTGATCGTCGCCACCGGCCCGCGCCGCCCGGCCCGCCCGAGCGACCCCCAGCGGACAAAGTTCGGGTCGTCGCCGCCGAAGGCCAGGGCGAGTTCTTCTTTCGCGCGCACGCATTGACGGCGCAGGCCGTCAATGCGGTCCTTCAAGGCGGGCTGGCCCCCCGAGTCCTGTTTCAGCAGCTCCAAAGCGACCCCGTCGAGCAGAAAACTGACGGCGGCCGTCTGGGACCGGGCCGAGTCCATCGCTTCACCGCCGCGCAGGACGTCGGCGACGAAGAACTCGGCCCGGTCCCCGCGCAGGAACGGGTCGAAGAGCGCCTGCGACTGCGATTCGACGGCCTTGAGCCGGTCCATGTTCATGTCGAGCTGCCGAGCCACGCGCCGCAGCTTGTCCATCAGGACCGGCAGGCGCGACGACGAGAAGGCCACCCCGAAGGCCGCTGCCGCCGCCGTTTCCAG
>JANOOM010000583.1:0-4909 GCA_031421335.1 Armatimonadota bacterium | reverse complement strand
ACGGCTACGCCTACGATGCGTTCGGGGAGGGCCTGGGCCTTGCGGTGGGCCGGACTGCTGGCCTTGTACCAGGGGGACTTTGCGGCGGCATCGGCGCACGCGGCGGCGGCGTGGGCACTGTTCGAGGCTCAGGGTGAGGCCCGAGGAGTCGGGTGGTCGCGGGTGATTCTGGGCATGGTTGTGGCTTGTCAGGGCGAGTACGCCGAGGCACGGCCCCACTTCGAGGCGGCGCTGGCGCTGTTCCGCGAGTGTGGGGATGCGCGGGGGGTCTCAGCAGTGCTCAACAATTTGGGCTGCAACCTTTTAACTTTGGGCGAACTGGCGGACGCGGAGCCGCTGCTTGAAGAGTCCCTGGCGATGCATCGTGCGGCGGGGAACTGGCCTGCGAGCGTCGTCATGCTAACCAACCTGGGTACGGTGGCCTTTTATAGGGGCGATCTGGCTGAGGCCCGTCGACGTCTGGAGGAGTCGTTGGCGCTGCGGACAGAGGCCGGTCTCTGGGACGACCAGCCCTGCTGCACGCTCGCCATGTTGGCGGCGGTGGCGTTGGACGAGGGGCGGCTGACGAAGGCGCGCGCCCTCCTGGTCGAAGGAATGACGGCCTGCCGCGCCGAAGGGGACCGACGGAGCGCGGGGAACCTGCTGGAGTTTTGGGCCAATCTCTGTTGGGCGGAAAACCGGCCCGACCTGGCGGCGCGATCATTGAGGTCGGCGGCGAGGGTGCTGCAAGAGACCGGAGGGGCACGTGACGTGGTCGGACTAGCTCGCCACGAGGCGGACGTGGCGCAAGTCCAGGGGGCCCTTGGAGCCAAAGCGTTCGCTGCTGCCTGGGCGGCGGGTGAGGCACTCACCTGGCAGCAGGCGGTAGCAAAGGCTCTCGAAGACGATGAGCAAATGCGGCGCTGAACCACGGGCGCGTCCCGTTCGGCCAGCCCCGGCATCATCCCAAGCGACTAGAGGGCCGGCATCTCGAAGGCAAGGGCGTAGTTAGGTTGGGGTCTGCCGGTGACCGCGCCCACGAACGGGTCACTGTCGCGCAGGAGGCCCCAGCGGTAGGTGCCGGCATGGGGGGCCGACGACACGCCCGGCTCGCCGACCATGGCGTACCCGACCAGCGCGTCTGCCCCGGGATCGGACGCGCAGGTGATCACCACGGAATTGCCCACGATCGTCACGGACTTGATCCTGACCTTCGCGCCGGACGTGTCGCTCACCTCAAAGCCCTTCCCGTCCTTCCACTCGCCGACCGAGGGGTGCGGCGGGGAGAAAGTCGTCTCCCACGCCAGGGGCGCGACCGGCACATGGAAGTGGACGGTGATCGTCCAGCCGCGACGGGCCGCCCCGGTCGGCTCCAGCGGCTCCCACTGCCGCCCCAGGATCACGCGCTGGTAGTACACCTGCGCGTACTTCTCGCCGAGCTGCCGGTAGCCTTCCCCGGTCAGGTGTACGCCGTCGGTGAAGTAGGGGTACTGGTACTTGGGGCCGGAGCAGACGATCTCGGCGGGGTAGTCCACGCCGATCTTCCACTGGGCGAGCGTCGACGGCGAGTGGTCGGCGACCGCGTTCTGCTGCGTCAGGATCATCGGGATGTGCTGAGACTGTCCGGTGATCGCCCGCAGATCGCTGTTGTAGTCCTGCCACAGCTGGTGCAGCTGCGCCTCGTAGTCGTGATTGCCCGAGTCGCTCTCCCCGTGCGTGACGACCACCGCGCCGACGCCGTAGGTCTTCCCCACCGCCTTTGCCAGGCGGGTGATGGCGGTGGCCTCGGTCAGGGCCGCCTGGTAGGAGTGCCCTTTGACTCCGTGGATCTCGGCCCCTTTCTTGATGTAGACCATGCCCTGGCCGTCTTCGCCGACGGCGGAGTGGACGCTGATGAAGTCGCGCTTGAAGTTCTTCCGAACAAGCACGGTGAGCTCGTCGGCCATCGTGGTGTGGAAGGTCTCCCCGTCGATGTTGGTCGGCCAAGAGCTGGGGTATGTGGGCGCCAGCCGTCCGACCGGCTCCACGAGCGGCACCATCTTGAGGGACGGGGCGCTCGGGTCCACCGGCCAGGCCAGGTCGCCTGTGGAGAGCTTGAGGTTGTTGTACGGCTGGGTGGTCGACAGAATGTGCGGCGCGCGCGCGCCGACGGACAGGCTCTGCCCGGTGCCGATGATGCCCGACCAGTCCCAAGGGAGGGACGCCTTCGGTTTCCCGGCGGCACGCGCGGGGGCCTTCGGTTTGCCGGCGGCATACGCGGGGGCCTTCGGTTCGCCGGCGGCATGCGCTGACGGCGCGGGGGCCACCAGGAGCGCGGCGCCGAGCCCACAGGTGGCCATTACTGCCAAGACGGCCAGCGGACTATTTCGCATCTCAAATTGCATTCTCCTGTTCACTCCTACTGATTGCGTCCCGCGGGCCTCGGCGACTGAGGGGGGGTTCACTTCCACAGCAATATGCTCCTGACCGGGCACCCGAATCCGCAGATCCGCCGCCCGTCTCTGCCCTTGCCGTCCAGCGTATAGCTCTGGACAGTGCCCATCATACCCAAGATGACGGGCCGCCGCGAAAGTGACGATCGCATGAGGGTAATCATCTTGGGCTCGAATAGACTTGATAATTGCAGGAAACAACAGGTCGTCGCGCCAGGCTTCCATAAAGCCAATAGCATCGTGGAGTTCCACAATGTCATTAGTTTCGGCGATCGTAACTGGCTCCCCTTTGCGCCAGCAGGCAGCGATGCATTCGACGCTCTGGACCAGAACCATCGGGCGGTGTCGTCTGCTAGGCGGCGTCTTTGACCTTTGCCCCTTCTCATCCCTTTTCCGCAGATCATCGAGCAGATCCCCAAGAAGATCCTTGAGACGGGAAACGAGATCGTCAATCAGTTCAGCACTCATGGTGGTCGTCTGTTGCATCAGAATAACATCCCTGGCCCATCTCAAACTTCATCTTCGGGCGTGATCACGCTGCCAACTTGTCACGGCACCGCCGCGCCCACCGGCACCCGTTCCGTCGTCAACGTCCGCATCATCGCCCGAACCCGCTCCATCGCCTTCCCTCGCTGCGCCAGCGCGCGAACCGGGTTGCGGTTCTCGGCGATCACCCGCGCCCGCGCCTCTGCCTCCAGCGCCGCCCACTCGTTCGGCGCCAGGGTGCCGAGTATGTCCGGCTCCTCTTCTTTCCGGCCAGGCGAAGCTAAACCCTTTTTGAAACTCTGTTTCTTTTCCGGAGAAGATTTCTTTTCAGATTCTCTGTTCAAAGAGGAGGTGTCACCGTGAGAGGTCTCATCGTGAGACCTCTCACGGTGAGAGGTCTCACCGTGAGAGGTCTCACCGTGATACCCCTGCTTCTGCTCGATCCATCGCTTTTTCCACGCGGGTGCGGCCACACTCCCCCCGTGCCGTCGCGCCGTGCCATGGGCCTTGCGCTGGCGCGTGATCGCCGAGCGCTGCGCAGCCGTATCCTCCCAGCGCAGGGCATAGCGGGCCGGCTCCCGCGTGGTCGCTTCCAGGGTGCAGATGACAAAGCCGGCCTCGATGGCGCCCGCGATTCCCCGCCGTGCCGAACATTCCGACAGCTCCGGGCGCACGAAGTCCTTCAAGGCCAGCTCCGCTTCCAGCCGGCGCTCGCCTGTGTCCGGGTCCTCCCAGCCCAGCGTCGCGCGGATCAGGATGCCGACGACACGCTCGACACACGGGTGGTAGTGCCCCACGACGCGGTCGAAATACTGGTTCGGGACTGTCGTGAAGTTCGCCTTCAGCGACCGGAAGCCGCCGAAGCTCGGTCTCTGCGGCATAGGCACGGGTTTGGGTTGCGGCGAAGCGGCCATGTCAATACCCTTTCACGGTGAGGAAGGCGTCGAACAGCTCGATGAGGATCTGGCGCGTGCTCTGCCCCCGGTGATCGGCAAGGTAGCGCTTGGCACGGCTCGACAGCTCCGGCGACATGTCCACCGTCGCTTTGACGCCCCCCACCAGCGGCTCCCGGCTGGCCAGGCGCTCCTCGACGAACGCCACCAGGCCCGCTTCGGTGACGCCTAAGTCAGCGTCTTCCCCTTTCTCCTCCCGTGCGGGCCTCCGCGCTGAAGGAAGGACGGGCGCCCTTGCGGGCTTGCGTGCGTCCTGCCGTGCTTCCGTACTTACGTGCGGGCTTGCTTCCGTACTTACTTCCTCACTTACGGGCTTGCGTGCTTCCTCCCGTAAGTCCGTAAGTCCGTCCGTGCGGGCTTTCGTACTTACGGGAGTCCGTAAGTCCGTCTCGACGGGCTGCGCGTCCAGGTTGGACAGCTCCTGCATCGCCGCCAGCGGGTCCGTCGGGAACGTCAGGCTGCCGGCCTTCTTCGCTGTGGTTTTCGTCGTCACTTACTGCTCCACTTCTTGAACTCCAGGTCCTTCAAGGCACTGGCGAGGACGGCCGCATCCACGACCGGGACGCCCGCCGCCAGGGCATTGACCATGGCCGCGTCACACAAGATGCACAAGTCGCGCGGGACGCCGTTGGTGGCGTTGTAGAGCGCCTTGTGGGTGTCCAAGGGGAAGACCCGGTCGAAGTCCCCGCCGCCGACCTCCATCCGGTGACGGAGCAGATCAATCGCGTCCTCCAGGGTGAGCGCGTTGAGCGTCGTGCCGCCGGCGATCCGCGACCGAAGGGCGGGCTTGTGGGTCAGCTTGTTCTCGAAGTTCGGCTGGGCTAGCAGCACGATCTGGATGAGCTTGGCCGTCTGCGTCTGCTCATTGGAGAGCGCTTGGATCGTGTCCAGGTTGGTGGCGTGAATCGTCTGCGCCTCGTCGAGCATCAGCACGACGGTTCGACCGGCCTTGTACTGCTCGATCAGGAAGCCGCGCAGGATCGCCTTGAGGTCCAGCACGTTCCGGGCCGTATCCTGGCCGAATGAGGCCAGCACGAGCCGCAGGAAGGCCGCTTCAGT
>JANOOM010000582.1:0-13519 GCA_031421335.1 Armatimonadota bacterium | reverse complement strand
TTGTTGGCGCGGTTTCAACCGCCCAGTCCTTCAAACCGCGATCACCGTCGAGTCCATCTCCAAGAGCGCCCCGCCCTCGGACAGCGCCGCCAGCGCCGTGTCAATCAAATGCGGCGGCCCGAGCAGCAGGGCCAGCGTCTGTCCCTCCTCCGCGGCAACGATGTCGCACAGGATGCCGGGGGGCAGGCCCGCCACCAGGCCCTCGGCGGGCAGCGTGACGCGCGCCAGAGCCGACTTCCGGGCGTGCCGGGCGTCCTCGTAGCGGTACTCGGTCAGCTCGTGGACGGCGGCCAGCCGCCCCAGGAGCCGGGCCAGATGGTCCTTCTTGGCCGCCGAAGCCACGAACGTCAGAATCGCCGTCCCACCCCCCGTCCCCGGCCATACCCCGGCGTGGGCGGTCAGGCTCTCGATGGAGATACCCCGGTCGGCGAACAGCGAGGTCAGCGACAGCAGGACGCCCGACCGATTCCGCAGTTTCAGCAGGAATATCCATTTGTCTGTGCCGCTTCCTGGGATGTCTACCAAGCGGCACCCCCCGTCCAGCGCGCGATCTTCTCGCTGATGCCGGCCGACGCTTCGTGTAGGGCGCGCGCTTCCTCCTGCCAGACCGGCGGGGCCAGCACGCGCACCACCCCCTGGTGCGAGACGATCAGCGGCATCCCCATCACGCCGCGGATGCCGTAGACCCCCTCGCCCTCAAGCATCACCTGGCCCGCGACGCTCATCTCGCGCCCTTCCATCATCTGCCGCACCATGTCCACGGTCACGTTCGCAGTCGCCATCACTGTGCGTGCCCCGGAAAGGTGCGTCATCTCGGGCCGGAGCTGGACCCGCACGTCCGGCGGCATCGCCTCGATCGCCTCGAAGGCGGCCCGCGTGTCGCTCAGGAACAGAGGACGGATCGACTCGCGCGCCGCTTCCACGCGGTCCGGGAAGTCCGCTGCCGTCCCGCCCCCGCGCAAAGTCCGAACCGCCTGCTCCGTCTCGGCGTCGTCCAGTCCGTATACCCGGACGCTGCTCCACAGCGGGACGAGGTTCGTCCCGTGCTCGCCCGCGACGTACCCCGAGACGAGCTGGCGCGGCACCCCAAGGTCTGCGGCGATCTCGCGCCGGAACCGCAGGCTGTCCGAGTACGCCCCGATGCCGATGACCCGCCGCGCCCCCAGGTGCCGGGCCATCACCGTGACCCCCAGTTCGACCGGGTTCGTGACCATGAGGACCACCTCGCGCCCCTGCCCGTAGCGCGCTACTGCCCGCGCCAGCTCGTCGAAGACCGGCAGGTTCGCCTGCGCCACGTCGTCGCGCGACATGACCCCGCCGGCCCCCGCGCCGGGCGTCGCTCCCGCCGCCATGACGAGGATGTCCCCGACCACCTCCTCCGGCCCCAGCGCGATGTCCATCTGCGGCGCGTTCTCCGCGTAGGCATCCGTCAGGTCCGAGCGCAGCCCGTACAGGACACGTTCCGAGGCCCCCCCGCGCCGCCCCACCAGCTGCAGCCGCTCGGTAGGCCGCAGGACGCGTCCCGCCACGAGCTGCGCCACGATCTCCCGCCCGATGGCCCCACCCGCCCCGATCACGCTGATGTCCATGCGCCGTCCTGTTCTAACCGCCCGATGTCTTCGCGCGTGGGGCGCGACAAGACAGGGCGCGATGAATCGCGCCCCTACGCCGGAACCCGCGCCGGCCCGCCCCACGCCGCCTGCGCCGCCCCGATCGCCCGCTCCACATCCGCTCCTGAAACGTCCAAATGAGTCACCGCCCGCAGGGTCCCATACGACCCGCTCAGGCGAACGCCGCGCTCCTCCATTTGTGCCCGCGCTTCCGGCCCCGTCAACCCATCCACCGAGAAGAACACCAGATTCGACTGCACCCGCGTCGCGTCTATCCTGACGCGCGGGATCTCCGCCAGCCCTTCCGCCAGCCGCCGCGCGTTCGCGTGGTCCTCAGGCAGATGCCCCAGATTGTGCTCCAGCGCGTACAGCCCCGCCGCCGCCAGGACGCCCGACTGACGCATCGCCCCTCCCAGCAGGTGCTTGGGCCGCCACGCCGCCTCGATGAAGTCGCGTGACCCCGCTAAAACCGCCCCGACCGGGCACCCAAGCCCTTTGGACAGGCACAAAGTCACGCTGTCGAACGGCGCAACCACAGCCCGCGCCGCCCGGCCCGCGGCCGCCGCCGCGTTCAGTATCCGCGCGCCGTCCAGGTGCATCAGCAGGCCGTGTTCGCGCGCCGCCTGCGCGACGTCTTCCAGCTCCTCCGCCGTCCAGACCGTCCCGCCGCCCGCGTTGTGCGTGTTCTCGGCGCACACCAGCCGCGTGCGCGGATAGTGGGGGTCGTCGGGCCGCACCGCCGCCCGCACCTGTGCGCCCGTGAAGATGCCGCGCTCCGTCGTCACGGAAGCGAGGGCCGCGCCCGCCACGGCCGCGTAGCCGCCCCCCTCCCAGACGGCGATGTGGGCGTTGTGCGTGGCGATGAACTCATCGCCGGGCCGCAGGTGCGTCTTCAGGGCGACCAGGTTCCCCATCGTCGCCGAGGGCAGGAACATCGCCGCTTCTTTGCCCAAGAGGTCCGCGACTCGCTCCTGGAGTTCATTGGTCGCCGGGTCCTCCCGCTTCTGCTCGTCGCCGACGTGGGCCGCCGCCATCGCCCGCCGCATCCCCTCGGAGGGCTTGGTCGCCGTGTCACTGGATAAGTCAATCATCGCGTCAGTCATCGAGTGAGTCATCGTCTTGCCGATTTCCATTCTGCTTAGTTGGCATGATTATAGCCCACGGCCCGGCGAATCATGCGCGTTGCGAGGAAATGCATCCCCCGCCGCGGCTGTATCCCTGCCGGTTTCCGAGGTGTGATGAGGAGGCGCGCGTTCTGCGGCCAGCTCCCCTGTCGCGGGCGACCCTACCCACTACATGTCGAGATCACTAGTTTCGCCAGCGACCGCTTGCAGCAGAAGATCAACGAGTACAACCAGAAGAAGGGCCTGACCGGCAAAGCCCAGCCCTCGACAAGAGCATCCTTTCTCTCCTGGGGCCTGAAGCGTAGGGGCGCGATTCATCGCGCCCTCTTCCCCCTCTTGACTCTGTGCGCCATCCCGTGCATAATGACTACAGAGATAGTCAAAAGGGCAGGCGTGCCTGAACCCACCCCGGCACAAGTGCCGACCCTCCCGAAACGGGAGGGTGGGGTGAGAGGGTGGTTGAGGAGTTCAGCAGGATGATTGAGGGCCAGCGCGGTTAAAGGGGCACGACACTAGTAGACAAACCCGGTAGAATGGTTAGGTCGTCTTCCCCCGGATTGGAACTCCGGGTCTTCGGCAAAGCCAGTGTCCGCCTGCACGGACAGAAGAACTCGTACCTATCGGTTCTACCAAGTCAGTCCACTAGGGATGCACGACACTAGGGATGCACGGCTAATCCCGGCAGACCCCACGACAGCCCTCAGCCCCACCCTCCCGTTTCGGGAGGGTCGGCACTTGTGCCGGGGTGGGTTCTTGCTTCTCCCGCGCCCCTGGGGTAAAATGACGACGCCAATGAAATCTTTCTCATCCACCGCCTTTCTGACCGGCGCCGCCGCCCTGCTGCTGCTGGCGACTGCCCCCGCTCGCGCCCTGCCGATGGCCCGGCTCGCCCCGCTGGGGTCCGCCCTCTCGCCCGCCGAGAACGCGCTCCTCGGGGCCGTGCTGTCCCCCGCCACCTTCCCCGCCCTGCCCGCGCCCGACGTGAGCGCTCGGCTCTCGGACTCCTGCCTGTGGGGGCCGAGCGGGCCGCCTTGGGGCCGGGCTACCGACACGAGCCTGCGCTTGAGCGACTGGCGGCACGTCTTCGATATCGCCGCCTTGGGCGCCTTCGATGTGCCCCTCCGGGACGACCCCGCCGAGCGGACCAACATCCTGCTGTCCGCTTTGGCCGTGGACGATGTCACGGTCGCGCCCGGCGGGGAGTTCTCTTTCAACGCCCAGGTCGGCGAGCGGACCCCCGAGCGCGGCTACCAGGACGGTCTGATGTTCGACAGCGGCCACGTCGTCCGTGGGACGGGCGGCGGCATCTGCCTCGTCGCGACGGGCCTCTACGACGCCGCGCTCGACGCTGGCCTCGCCATCACTGAGCGGCACCCGCATTCGGGCCTGGTCTCCTATGCCCCGCCTGGCTGTGATGCGGGCATCGTGTACGGCCAGGAAGACCTGAGGTTCCGAAACACCACCGGCAAGCCGCTCGTCATCCGCGTCACGCCCGAGGACGACCACATCGCCGTACGCCTGTTCGGCCGCACGCCCCCGCCGGGCCGCCGCGTTCTTGTCAGGCCGCTCTCGCTGTCCACAATTCCCTACGAAGTCGTCACCACGGTTGACCCGACACTCGCGCCTGGCCTCAGCGTCGTGGACCAAAAGCCGCGCTCGGGCTATGAGGTCGTCCTGGCCCGTTTCTGGACCCAGAACGGCCGTGTCACCCGCCGCGAGATCGTCACCCGTGAGCGCCGTGCCCCCCGGAACAAGATCATGCGGACTGCGCCCCCGCCCGTCGTCGTCCCGCCTGCCCCGCCGACTGATCCGCTGCTCGATCTGCTGACGCCGGGCCAGGCGCCGCCCGCGGCTGATGCGCCGGGCGCATGAACCCACATGACTGGGGGCCGATGCAGTCAAGGGCGGCGCACCGTTCTGACGTACCGCCTTGACGTACCACCGTGATGCCCACCTAACAAACGTGATGCCCACCTAACAAAACAGCCGCGCACTCATCGCACAAAACCGACCGACCACCCTCTCACCCTACCCTCCCGTTTCGGGAGGGTCGCGACTTGTCGCGGGGTGGGTTCCTACCCATATGACAAATACCACCGCCGACCCACAGCAGGAACCGTCGCAAGACCTCCTGCAAGACGCAAGCCCCCTCCAGGACGCCGCGGCTCGCGCCGAGGACCTGCGCGCACAGCTTAGCCACGCTAATTACTGCTACTACGTCTTGGATCAGCCGGAGATCGCCGACTCCGAGTACGACAAGCTCCTGCGCGAGCTTTCCGACCTCGAGACCGCCCACCCCGAGCTTGTCACCGCCGACTCGCCCACCCAGCGCGTCGGCGCCTCGCCGCAGTCGGACTTCAAACCGCACACCCACCGCCAGCCCATGCTGTCCCTGGCGAACGCCTTCAATGAGGACGAGCTGCGCTTCTTCGACGAGAAGGTCAAGCGGCACCTGGGCCTGGCCGAAGAAGGCGCCATGGAGTATGTCGTCGAGCTGAAAATAGACGGCCTGGCGATCTCCCTCACCTACGACAAGGGCGTGCTCCAAAGGGGCGCGACGCGCGGTGACGGCTTCGTCGGCGAAGATATCACGGCCAACATGAAGACCATCGCCAGCATCCCCCTGCGCCTGCGGCCGCCCTTCCCCGGCTTTGTGGAGGCGCGCGGCGAGGTCTACTTGGATCACGCCGAGTTCGCCCGTATCAACAGCGCCCGCGCGGCGGCGGGTGAGCCGGTCTTCGCCAACCCCCGCAACGCCGCCGCAGGCAGCGTCCGCCAGCTCGACACTGCCGTCACGGCAAAGCGCAAGCTTACTGTGTTCCTGTATGCCCTGGGCGAGAGTAGCGCATCGGTCGCGCACTCACAGCAGGAGCTGCTGGCGACGCTGAAAGGGTGGGGGATGCGCGTCAATCCCAATGTCAAGATCTGCCCCGATATTGCCGCCGTCATCGCCTACGTCGCCGAGTGGACCGAGAAGAAGGCGACTCTCCCTTACGACATAGACGGCATCGTCGTCAAAGTGAATTCTTTCCAGCAGCAGCAGGACTTGGGCGCGGTCGCGCGGACCCCGCGCTGGGCCATCGCCTACAAGTTCCCCGCCTTGCAGGGCCGGACCAAGATCCTGGACATTATCGCCCAGGTGGGCCGCACCGGGGCGATCACGCCCGTCGCCGTCGTCGAGGCCGTTACCCTGCCGCCGAACTCCGTGGTCCAGCGGGCCACCCTGCACAACCAGATGGAGATAGACCGCAAGGACGTCCGCGTCGGCGACACCGTGCTCATCCAGAAGGCCGGCGACGTCATCCCCGAGATCGTACAAGTGGTACTAGAGGCCCGCCCCGAAGGCACCCAGCCCTACAAGCTGCCCCTCACCTGCCCCGCCTGCGGCACGCTGCTGGTGCGCCCCGAAGGAACACCCGTCACGCGCTGCCCCAACTCCGCCGCCTGCCCCGGCCAGAAAGTGCAGCGCATCATCCACTTCGTCTCGCGCCGCGCCATGGACATCCAGTGGCTCGGCGAGAAGCACGTCGCCCAGCTCGTCGAGAAGGAACTGATCCGGGACGCTGCCGACCTCTATTCCATCAAGAAAGAAGACCTGTTGCCCCTGGAACGCATGGGCGACAAGCTAGTGGATAACATATTGGCTGCCATCGAGGCCAGCAAGACCCCGCCCCTGCCGCGCCTGATCTTCGCGCTGGGCATCCCGCTCATCGGCGAGCACGCCGGCGAGATCCTGGCCCGCCGGTTCGGGTCCCTGGATAAGCTGAAGGCCGCCACCGTGGACGAACTCAGCGCCGTCTACGAGATCGGCAAGAAGACCGCCGAGACCATCGTCGCCTTCTTCGGCCAGCCCGAAGCCGCCGAGATTCTGGACAAGCTGGAAAAAGCCGGCGTCAAGCCGGTCGCTGACGAAAACGCGCTCTCGGCGGACACCTTCAGCGGCAAGTCCTTCGTCTTCACCGGCGCCCTGCAAACGATGACGCGCGGCGACGCCGAGGCGACCGTCAAGAAGCTGGGCGGCCGGGCCGCCTCGTCCGTCTCCAAGCAGACCGACTACGTCGTCGCGGGCGAGAGCGCCGGCAGCAAGCTGGAAAAGGCGAAGACGCTTGGCGTCACCGTCCTGACCGAAGAAGAGTTCCATAAGCTCGCTGAGGGAATCGAGGTCGCCGCAGACGCCCCAGCCCAGAAACCCCTTCCCCTGTAGGGGCGCGATTCATCGCGCCCTCCTCATCCGAAGGACAAGACAAGAAGTAAGGACAAGCAAGAAGGGCGGGGCTTGTCCTGAAGTGAACCCCTCCGTCCGTCCCACATTCGCACTGCCCACCGTACCAGAGGTGTGAAAACCCCGGCCCGTCCGACGCGACTCGCCCCTTAAAGCTTCGTCGTGTCTGTCGTGCCGGTCGCCGTGGTCGTGCCGGTGATGGCCTGGTCCGCCGGGTGGCGCTCGATGGTCATTTTCTCTTCATGCAGGATCACCTGTTCCAAGATGGGCCGCTTGCCGAAGGCTCGTTCTTCTTCGACCACTGGGATCACAGTTTCGCCGCCAGCCGCTGCGCCCGCCCAGACACGCGAACTTTATCCCCCCCCAAAACCGCCCCGCAACCGCCCCCGCTTTTGCTTTCCTGCGCCGCAAGCGAGCGAGCAAAAAATAGTTTCATGCCCCTCTCCTACCAGCCACGCCGCCGGAATCCGGCCTCGAGTGTGCTATAATGAGAACGAAACCCGAGGCGGCCCGCGCTGCCCGGTCTTCTCACGTCAGGAGCAGCACTTCTTTCATGTTCAACTTCATCCGTCGGATGTCGAGCCGGTTCTCGCGTGACATGGGCATTGATCTCGGCACCGCAAACACCCTGGTCCACGTCCAAGGGCGTGGCATCCTGCTGCGCGAGCCGAGCGTCGTGGCCGTCAACCGGCGGACGAACGAGGTCCTGAGCGTCGGCGAGGAGGCCAAGCGGATGCTCGGGCGGACGCCCGGCAACATCATCGCCATCCGCCCCCTAAAAGACGGAGTCATCGCCGACTTCGATCAGACCGAGCGTATGCTGCGCTACTTCATCGAGAAGGTCCACCGCCGCAAGGGCTTTGTCCACCCGGTCGTCGTCGTCGGCATCCCGTCGGGCATCACCGAGGTGGAGCGCCGGGCCGTTATCGAGGCCACCAAAAAGGCCGGTGCCAAAGAAGCCTATCTCATCGAGGAGCCGATGGCCGCTGCCATCGGGGCGGGCTTGCCCGTGTCCGAGCCGGTCGGCTCGATGATCGTTGACATCGGCGGCGGGACGTCCGAGGTCGCCGTCATCTCCCTCAGCGCCATGGCCGCGTCGCGCTCCATCCGCATCGCCGGCGACGAGATAGACGAGGCCATCGTCGCCTACGCCCGCTCGGCCTTCAACCTGCTCATCGGAGACCGCATGGCCGAGGACTGCAAGATCACCATCGGGTCGGCTGACCGACTGGAGCAGGAGACCTTCATGGAGATCCGGGGCCGCGACCTCATCACGGGCCTGCCCCGCAAGACCGTCATCACCTCGGAGCAGGTGCGCGAGGCCATCTCGGACCCCATCAACGCCATCGTCGAGACCGTCAAAGAAACGCTGGAAGACACGCCCCCCGAACTGTCCGCCGACATCATGGACAGCGGCATCGTGCTGGCCGGCGGCGGCGCCCTCCTGCGCGGCCTGGACCGATTGATCTCGCGCGAGACCGGCATGCCCGTCCACATCGCCCCCGACCCGCTTTCGTGCGTCGTGCTCGGGACCGGCAAATGTCTGGACGAGGCTTCGCGCTCGAGCGCCCTGCGGAACGTCCTCCTGACCGAGACCCGCTTGGGCCACTACACCTCGCCGGGGCGCTAGGCCGCCGCCTTCCCGGTGCGGTCCCTCATGGTTCTGTAGGCGAACCTTCTGTTCGCCCTCGTCTAATGTGCTCGTCTAACTGTGCTCGTCTGATGTGCTCGTCTGATGTGCTCGTCTAATGTAATGGTCTTGAGATTGTACGCGACTCGGGAGGTTGGTCATCATGGAACGCCAGCACAAAATAACAATGCCTGCCTACAGGCGCATCCTTGTCACTGTGGTTGCCGGCGTCTTGCTATTGGCATCGGCGGGCATGGGAACATTCTCCCTTCTGGATCATGGGCCACTCTGGCTCGATCTGGAAGCCTTCTGTTGTTTTTGCCTGAGCTTGTTCGGTCTGCGGCGAACTTGGTCCTAGCATCGTCAGGGACAAAGGCGTCGCTTGTTCCCATTGACTCTCCGGCAGCCTGAAAGGAAACCATGCGACCTGAGCGCGACAGCCGGCGCGGCGGCACCCTCCTAACCCTCCTGCTCCTTTGCGGCCTGCTGACTGCCCTGCACGCCCGGTCCGCCCGGCGCGGGGCGGCGGACCCGATCACCGGTGCCGTCTCGGACCTCGCCCTGGTGCCCGCCCAGGTCGCCGCGGCCCGGCTGGGCGCATGGTGGCACCTCAGCGCCGGGTCGCTGCTGGCCGGCCCGCGCCTCGCCCGCGACAACGCCGCCCTCAAGGCCCGCGTCCTCGACCTCAGCGCCCAGAACAAGTCCCTCCTCACCGCCCAGGCCGAGAACGACCGCCTGCGAAGGCTGCTCGGCTTCGAGAGCCGCTCCTCGCGCGCGCTGCTCGCCGCCCAAGTCGCCGCCTTGAAGCCGAGCGCCCACTCCGACACGCTCACCCTCAACCGGGGCAGCGCGTCGGGCGTCCATTCCCAGTCGGTCGTCCTCGCCCCCAACGGCGCCCTTATCGGCCAGGTGCTCGACGTTTCCGCTCGCGCCTGCGACGTCCTGCTGCTGACCGACGCTTCTTCCAGCGTCGGCGCCCTCGTCCACAACCACACGCCGCGCGGACCCATCGGACTGTGCCAGGGCGACGGCGCGGGCGGTCTGCGCGTTACCTACCTGCGGAGCGACACCACGCTGCATGTCGGCGACGCCGTCACCACGTCGGGCCTGGGTGGTGTCTTCCCCAAGTCCCTCCCCATTGGCGCCGTTGCTTCCATCTCCGTGGACAAGACCCGCTCGCTCCAGACCGCCCTGCTGCGCCCCGCCGCCGACTATGACCATTTGGAAGAAGTCTTTCTGATCCAAGATCTGCCCAAGCCATGAGTGTAGGTCCATGATCCCGATGCGCCACGTCTTCCTGGCGGGCCTGATCGTCTGGCTCGCCGCCGTCCTCCAGGGCCGGCTGGCCCACGCCCTCAGCGTCCACGGCGCCCAGCCGGACCTCCCGCTGGTCGCGCTCGCCTGCGGCGCCCTTCTCGTCGGCAGCGCGCGCGGGGCGGCCCTGGGCTTCTGGGCCGGGCTGCTCGCCGCCGCCGCCTTCCCGCAGACCTACGGTTCCCTGTTCGTCAGCCGCATCCTGGCCGGCGCCTTCGCCGGCGGCTTCGGACGATCCTTGATCCGCGACAACCTCATCGTGCCGCCCCTCGTCGTCCTGGCCGCCACCATCCTGGCCGAACTTCTGTATGTCCTGATGGCCCCCGGCCTCGCCGTCCATCACGCCCGCCGCTGGGCCGAACTCGCCGGCGGCGAGGCCCTCTACAACACCCTGCTCGCCCTCCCCATATACCTGCTCCTGCGGCTGCTACGGGTCGGGCGACAGCGCGACGACCCCTTCGGACGCCTGTCCTGAGTCCCCTTCCGCCCTGCCGCTTGACAGGGCGGCTTTCTTGCCTTATAATAGAGTACGGAGCACCGAGTTTTCATACGTTGACACTCGCGCCCACACCCGCTTTCCGATTCAAGGAGCCTGTTTTCCATGCACCTCTCCCATAACTCGCGCTTTTCGGCACTGAAGCCCGCCTTGAAGCCCGCGCTGCTGCTGGCCCTGACGCTGACCGCGTTCGGCCCCGCGCGGGCCGCCGAGCCGCGCGTCTCGCTCGCACTCCACGCCGCACAAACGCCCGCCCTGCGCGGGGCGCGCGCTTTGGGCCGCCTGGCCCCCGACACGCCCCTCCACTTCGCGCTCACTCTGCCGCTCCGCAACCAGGCCGCCCTGGACGACCTGCTGCGCCGGCAGTACACGCCGGGTGACGCCCTTTATGGTCAGTTCCTTACCTCGGAAGAGTTCACCCGGAAGTTCGGCCCGACCCAAGAAGACTACCGCGCCGTCGCCGAGTGGGCGCAGGCGCAGGGGCTGACCATCACCGGCGCCCACGACAGCCGCACCCTGCTGGACGTCGCCGGGTCTGCCGCCCAGGTCGAGACCGCCTTCGCCATTCGCATGAACCGCTACCAGACCACCGACGGCCGCGTCGTCTTCGCCAACAGCGGGGCGCCCCGCGTCGCCCGCTCGGTCGCCGCCCGCCTCGCCGGGGTCGCCGGCCTCAGCGACATCAGCCGCATCCGCCCCCACTATCACGGCCGCGCCCCCTGGAGTATGATCCTGCGGCCCAAGCTCCCCGTCGGCGTCGGCGGCGGTGGCACCGGCCCGGCGGGCGGCCTCGCCCCCAATGACGTCAAATACGCTTACGGCCTCAGCACGGTCGCCCCGCTCTACGGTATCGCCGGCACCACGACCACGGGCACGGCAGGGACGGCCACCCCACTGGACGGGACCGGCCAGCGGATCGGCCTGTTCGAGCTGGACGGCTTTGCCGCCAGCGACATCCAGCTCTTCGTGTCCAAGTTCTCCCTGCCCACCGTTGTCGGCACCGGCGCCACCTTGCCCGCCCCCGGCACCGGCTCGACCGCCGCCGTCGGCAACGTCTTTGCCATCCCGGTGGACAGCTTCAGCGGCGCCATCGTGGACCCGACCGGCGGTCAGCCCGAAGTCACCCTGGATATTGACATGGCGCTCGCGCTCGCCCCCAATGCTTCCGTCTACAGCTACGAGGGCGACCAGGGCGTCACCACGACGACCGGTACGGTGACGCGCCCCGGCAACACGACTATCGGCCTTGACATCTTCACCCGGATGGCAAACGACCTCGCCCCCGACGGCAGCGGCAAGCCGCTGCTCCAGGTGATCAGCACAAGTTGGGGCCTTCCCGAGCGGTTCGAAGACCCGACCATCTTGATCGCCGAGAATGTCATCTTTCAGAAGATGGCCGCTCAGGGCCAGTCCTTGTTCGCCGCCACCGGCGACTTCGGCGCCTACGACGAGTACGACCCCGCCGTGGCCCTCCTGACCGGCTCCCTGGGCCGGATCTCCGTGGACAGCCCTGCCTCCGGCCCGTATGTGACCGCCGTCGGCGGCACCACCCTTAGCTATGCCAAGCCCGCCCTTGACAAGACCACCGGCTTGACCGGCCCCGGCTCCTACGTCTCCGAGACCGCCTGGTCCACCGGCACGATCAACAATCCCAATGGACCCGAGGGCACCGGCGGTGGTCCCAGCGAGCGCTGGCTCAAGCCCCCCTACCAGATCGGCCTGGGCGCCTCCGCGACGGCCCGCGACATCCCCGACGTTTCGCTGAACTGCGACCCCGCTACCGGCTATGACATCTACGTCCAGGGCAAGGTCCAGACCACTGGCGGCACCAGTGCCGCCGCCCCACTCTGGGCCTCCTTCACCGTCCTGGTCAACCAGCAGCGCGGCCTCAATGGCCTGGCGACGCCCCTGGGCTTCGCCAACCCACCCCTTTACATCTTGGGCCAGGGCACCAGCTACGCTTCTTTGTTCCACGACGTCACGACTGGCACCAACCTCTTCTACGGCGCCAGCGCCGGCTTCGATGATTCCACCGGCTTCGGCTCGTTCATCGGCGCCCCGATGATCGCCGCCCTATCCACCAACGCCGATCAGGGCACCGGAACCGCCACCCTCAGCGGCTTCGTCACCGACAACGGCAGCCCTGCCAATCCAGTCGTCGGCGCCACCATCATGGCCACTTCGGTCGCCACCGGTGCCGTCAAGGCCACCACGACCACTGGCCCGACCGGCGCTTATACCCTCACCGCACCGGGGGGGCTTGTCCTCAGTATCACCGTGGACACTTCCACCGTCGCTACCTCGGTGGGCGGGACCAGTTACGCCTCCCCCACGCCCGTCTCGCTCACCCTGACAGCCGGCGCGGCGGCGACCCAGAATTTCGTGCTCGTCCCCGCCCACACCTTCGCGGCCGGACTCCAGATGATCTCCGCCCCCTATGACTTCACCGGCCTGGGCGACTTCGCCGCCCTGCTCGGTCTGGCGACCCCGCTCGCCAACCCGAACCCGCGCTTGATCGCCTGGCAGCCCGCCCTGGGCGCTTATGCCTTCTACCCCGCCGTCCCCGCCGACACCTTCCGGCTCGGGCAGGGCTACTGGATCAAGTTCCCCGCTGCCAACTATCTGCACCGCCTGGGCGTCCCCGCCTCCCTGACCCAGCCCTTCCGTATCACGCTTTCGCCGGGCTGGAACCAGATCGGCGACCCCTTCTCCGGGTCCGTCCCGCTGTCCACCGTCACTGCCGACACCGTTATTAGCTCCGGCGCGGTCGCACTCACCGCCGCCGCCAGCCCGGTCCAGCCGAACTTGTTCCGCTATGACACCGGGACGGCCAACTATGTGCAGATCTTCGGCGCGGGCACGCCCGCGGCCGAAGCCGGTACACTCGATCCGTATAACGGCTACTGGATCTACGCCAAACAAGCCGCCGTGCTCATCGTCCCCGTCTCCCAGGGCGTCCCGCCGCCGCCCAGTGTGCCCGGTCCGCCTGCCGCGCCCGGTGGCTAGGGAGACTGCATAGAAAGCAGGCGGTTGAAACCGCGCCAACAAAGGCACAAAGTCACTCCACTAAAACCCTCACCTGCGTGGACTAAGATTAAATCAAGAGTTGATCCGAAGTCTTAA
>JANOOM010000581.1:0-1630 GCA_031421335.1 Armatimonadota bacterium | reverse complement strand
GCTTTGACCGCGCCCGGCGCCCGGACGTCCACCGCATGGGCCCGGAAGTCCGGCATGATCAGATCGTGCAGGAGCAGGCCGCCATTGGCGTGCGGGTTGGCGCCCATCCGGCGATCCCCCTTGGGCGCCAGCTCGGCCAACTCCGCGACCAGGCGCCCCGTCCCGTCGAACAGCTCCTCCGCCCTGTAGCTCCGCATCCAGCTTTCGAGCTGGGCGACGTGCCTGGGATGGGCGGCGTCCACGAGCAGCGGCACCTGGTGCGCGCGGAACGTGCCCTCGACCTGCAAGCCGTCCACCACCTTCGGCCCGGTCCAGCCCTTCGGCGACCGCAGCACGATCATCGGCCAGCGCGGGCGGCCGGTGTCCCGGCCCGACCGGGCGCCCTGCTGGATGGCATGGATATCCTCCACCACCTGATCGAGCGTGGCGGCCATGAGCTGGTGCATCGTCTCGGGGTCGTCGCCCTCGACGAAGTAGGGGGTCCAGCCGCAGCCGCGGATGAACTGGTCGAGCTCGTCGTGCTCGATCCGGGCCAGGACGGTGGGGTTGCTGATCTTGTAGCCGTTGAGGTGCAGGATGGGCAGCACGGCGCCGTCGGTGACGGGATTGAGCAGCTTGTTGGACTGCCAGGCCGTGGCCAGCGGACCCGTCTCGGCCTCGCCGTCGCCGACGACGCAGGCGACGATCAGGCCGGGGTTGTCGAAGGCGGCGCCAAAGGCGTGGCTCAGCGAGTAGCCGAGCTCGCCTCCTTCGTGGATCGACCCGGGCGTGGTGGGCGCCACATGGCTGGAGATGCCGCCGGGGAACGAGAACTGCGTGAACAACTTCTTTAGCCCGGCCTCGTCCTGTGTGACGTTCGGGTAAACCTCGCTCCAGGTACCCTCCAGGTAGACATTGCCGACGATCGCGGGTCCGCCATGGCCGGGACCTGCGACGTAGAACATGTCGAGGCCGTAATTCTTGATGGCGCGGTTCAGGTGGACGTAGATGAAGTTCTGGCCCGGCGTCGTGCCCCAGTGCCCCACCACCAGCGGCTTGACGTGCGCCAGCGTCAGCGGCTCGCGCAGCAGCGGGTTGGCATACAGGTAGATCTGCCCGACCGACAGGTAGTTGGCCGCGCGCCAGTAGGCGTCGGTCAGGCGCAATTCCTCGGCATCAAGCGTGAACTGGTCCACCGTCGTAGCCGGCCCGGTCGCGGCGGGATGTTTGACGCCAAGCGTTGCAATCGTCGTATCCATTTTCGTGGTCCCTACCTGTTTCGCCTTGCGGCGCCAGTGCTGTGCCGGCGGATGCCCGGCCAACACTGGATGCGTCGGCAGCAGTGCGATGCTACCCGGGCTTGCGCCTCAGCCGGCAGGGTCGGAATCTACGCAGGCGGGGCAGCGGCCCCGGCGCTCCGTGCGGGCCTGGCCTGGAGATCCGTAGGGCGGCCCCGCCGCGGCACGGGCCGCGTTCCAGCGGTGATCCTCCATGGAGGCCGGCATGGGTAGTTTCCGATCCTACCGTTGCCGGCCCCCGCCGGTCACTGTCTCGGCCGGAGGTGCCTCATGTTCTTCATTCTCATGCTGGTCTTTTTCATGCTGATGTTCTCTGGCGGGGGTTACTACGGCCATCGGCGGGGCTACTACGG
>JANOOM010000580.1:0-6536 GCA_031421335.1 Armatimonadota bacterium | reverse complement strand
ACGATGGGGTGCTCGCCGACCTCCACCATGGGTTTGGGCTTGACTTCTGTTTCTTCGGCCAGGCGCGTTCCCAGGCCGCCGGCCAGCACGACGACTTTCATAGTGTTCTCATCTTCTGGACGAGCGGCGGTGTTTCCGCCGGCGCGGTCCCGTTCGCGCCGCCCGCGCCGCCCGCCCTGTCGGTGGCACGGGCGGCGCGGGCGGACCGCAGATAGTCAATCAGGACGGAAAGGATAAAGACCAGGAGGACCGGCAGGAGACAAACGAGTGCCAGGCGCGTCGAGGTCGGCTCGCCGCCGCCGGGCGGGAGCGCGCTGTCAATGACTGTCATCCGGCTCTGAGCGGAAGCATTGTTGAGCTTGATGTTCTGGGCCGCCGCCAGCGTCGTGGTCAGGATCTCTCTTTGGAAGCCGAGATCGTCCTGCAACCGTCCCTTCTCGAATGACAGGTTGCGGCTGACGCCAAGCCGCCGCTCGGCCCGCGCGATCTTCTCAAACAAGGTGGACTGCCGGGCATACAGCCCGCTGATGAGCTGGTCGCTGTTGCTGTCGGGCGTCGTCAGCCGCTCCTTGACGCCCTGCACCTGCTGGTCGAGCGCCCTTTGGTCGGCAGCGAGCTGCGCTCGTGCCCGGATCACGACGGGGTTCTCGACGCCGTAAAGGCGGGACGCGGTCTCGAGGCTGACTTGATCCCGCCCGACGAGGGCACGTGCGTTGCCGAGCTGCGGGTCGTCGGCAGGGAGGCTGGACAGGTTGCGGAGCTGCTCGGCGGTGTTGCTGAGGCGCTTCAGCCGGACGGCCTGGGCGGCGCGCAGATCAATTTCCACCTGGTTGTACTGGCTGTAGAGCGCTTCCAGCCCTACCGAGGCCGCCGCCGAGTCGCTGTCGGCGCCCGGTGAGACAGTGCCCGCGTCGCCGGAGTGCAGGGAGGCGCCCGCCGAGCGCGGGTTCTGCCGCGCCACGGACTGGCCGAAGGAGCGCAGCTGGTCCAGCGCGTCGTCGTAGTCGCTCTTTGCCTGACGCACCTGGGCGTCGGCCCCGCGCAGCAATGTAGCGCCCTCGGAGTTGTCGGTGTTGACGAAATAATACTTCAGAGCCGCCGCGTAGGCGTTGGCGGCCTGGGCGGTGGCGGCCTCGATCTTGTCGGGGGCGGGCGCGTGGCTGAGGTTGATTCGGGGGGAGCCGGGCAGGGTGACGCTGATGTAGAGCAGGCCATCGGGATTGTCTTCCGGCTTGACGCTTTTAGACAGCAGGGCGGCAGCGGCGGTGTCGTTCGGCAGCTCCTTGGGGCCGTAGAGCTGGCGCAGATGGACGCGATGTTCCACCTTGAGGGCGATGTCGCGGCTCTTCAAGACGCCCATATAGTGCTTGTTGCCGCTGCCGCCCCCGCCGCCGTTGAGCAGGCCTGCCAGGCCGCCGCCAACGGAGGGCTGCTGCATGGCGATCGAGACTGAAGCCGTGTAAGAGCGGGGGACCAGGGCGAGCGCGGGCAGCAGGAAGACGCCGAAGAGGAGCGGCCCCTTCCAGAGCCAGCCCGCCGCCTGCCGCCGGACGGTGCGCGCCAGCAGCGGCCCGTCTATGATGATTTCGTCTTGTTCCAAGTTGTTTCAGGCGCCCAAGGGTGTGCGGCTTCGCGGGCCGCAGGAGTTTCAAGTATAGCGCAAACACGGCGCTTTGTCAATTCGGGCCATGCGTCGGGCCATGCGTCGGGCCATGCGTCGGGCCATGCGTCGGGCCATGCGTCGGGCCATGCGTCGGGCCATGCGTCGGGCCATGTGTTGAAACACACGGCTAGACGGCGAAGACGCCATGAAGTACCGCTTCGCGGCACTCAGACAGAAAATCTTTCTGATCCTCGCGAAGCGGGGATTGTCGGCGTCTCGCCGCCTAGCCGTGTGTTTCAACACATGGCCTTCCACGGCATAGTCCGACGTATTGCCCTTAGCGCGTCAAGAGCCTCAGCACGACGGCGGACCCGACCAGGCCCTGAAGGAAGGTGGTGAAGCCGTTCCCGCCACGCGTGATCTTCTCGGCCAGCACCTTCGTCGGCACCAGGATCAGGTCGCCCGGCTGGATGGCCCCGGCGTCCGAAGCCGGGATCAAGCCGCCACCGGCATGGATGACCTCGATGCGGTCCTTGGCGGCGTCCGGGGTGAAACCGCCGACGTACTTGATGTAGTAGTCCACGCCTTGGCCGGGCCTGTACACGACGCCCTTGCCGGCGAAGACGGCCCCGACGACCTGGACAGTGGTCGGCGTCTCGGGGACGACGATGGTGTCGCCGTCTTTGAGCAGGAAGTCCTCGCTCCCGCTGGGCCGCTTCAGGGCGTCCAGCAAACGGAT
The DNA here is from genome assembly GCA_031421335.1 of Armatimonadota bacterium. Taxonomy (GTDB): domain Bacteria; phylum Armatimonadota; class Armatimonadia; order Armatimonadales; family Capsulimonadaceae; genus JANXMY01. Next base: position 4,194 of record JANOOM010000580.1, on the reverse strand, counting down.
GGCGACGCTGCCGTCAGGCTGGAGCTGACTCGCCGTCAGCAGCCGCCCCGGTGAGACCGGGTTGATCGAGCGCAGGGTGTCCACCAGGCCGCCGACGTTCGGGTTTGCCGGGCTGCCCCCGCCGCCCGCTCCGGGGATGGGAATAAGGGAGCTGCTGGAAGTGCCGGATGCCGCGCTGCCGGCCGCTTCGATTAGGGCGAGGCTGGCTTTGGCCTTTTCGCGCTGGTATTGGCTGACGTTGAGCAGGTCGCTCGCCCGACTGATGGTCTGGGCGAGGGTCATCTGCCCGGTCGTCACCAGAGTGCCGGAAAGGCGGGTGAACTCGGCCCCCTGCGGGAACGCCTCGGGCAGCAGGCCGCCGGCCTTGGCGATGGCGTCGCTCAGGCGCGTCTTGCTGTCGATGGGGAACGGGCCGGGGCGGGCGACCGCGCCGGTGACAGTGACGATGGGCGGGTGATCCTTGATGGTGCCGTTGCCCTGGACCGTCACCACGTCACCGTCCAGCAGGGCGGTGTCGCCGCTTGCGGCCAGCACGCCGGCCCCGTTGAAGGCGACGACGACCGGTGGGGCGACGGCGGAGGGCAGAGCCGTGTTGGGCTGCCGGGCGTGCGAGACCATGACCACGGTGCCGCCGCCGGGCTTGTAGGCCCCGGCCAGCTTGACCAGGTCGCTGATCCGCATGTTCTCGCCGCGTGGGTACAGGCCCGGCTCCAGCACGTCACCCAAAATCTTGACGGTGTGGTCGGGCGTGAAGTGCGCCTCGCCGATGCGGTAGACGGCCAAAATATCGTTGTCCAGGACCAGCGGGTCCCCGTCCTGGGTGCCGGCCGATGCCCCGCGCAGGCTGACGTACTCGTAGGCGTAGGTACCGTCTCCGCGCTGGTGCAGCAAGACCGCCCGGTTCAGGTAAGCGTCAGGCAGCGGCCCGTGCGCCTGGAGCAGCAGGTCGGAAACGCGCATGTTGTCCGACTGGGTGTAGAGGCCGGGCTGCTGCACGTCCCCGCGCACTTCGGCAGTGCGCCGGCCTCGGTACGAGACGTCCTGCAGCGAGAAGAGCTGGAGCGTGTCGAAGCGCCGCAGGGGCAGGTTCTGGGCCGGGTCGCCGGAAAGGACGGCGTTGACGTCAACCTGCTGCACTGCCGTGGTCAGGTCGGCATTCAAGTGCGTCAGCTCCGCCTGGCCCAGGTAGGCATCCAGAAGCGGTCCGCGCGCCCGCGCCAGCAGGTCCCCGACGCGCATCCCCGGCGTCAGGGCGTAGTCGCCAGGCTGGTCCACCGCGCCGGTGATCGTGACCCGGTTGGTCAGAATGGCGCGCACCGAGGAAACCTCGACGGTGTCGCCGTCGAACAAAGGAGTCTTTGCGACCTGGGCGCTGTTCCGCAGGTTGACGTCCACGATGATGCGGCCGGTCCCGTTGTTTACGGTGTCTATGTGGACGTTCTGGTCCACGCCGGACGCCTTGACGCCGCCGCCATAGCTCAAAGCGTCACGCAGGGTGTCGGCGGGCGTCAGCTCGTAGACCGCTTGCGTCCGCACCTCGCCGCGCACGGTGACGCGCGAGACGGGCGAAGGGATGTAAATGATGTCGCCGGAGCGCAGGCTGACGTCCCCAGTCTTCGCGCTCGGGCTGGTCGTGCCCCCGGCGATCAGGGGGTAGAGGTCGAGCGTCGTGACGCGCCGCCCGTTCCGCAGGACGCGGATATCGCGCAGCGAGCCGTTCGCGGTCGGCCCGCCGGTGGCCTGGAGGAGACTGAAGGCCGTCGTGCTGGCGGGGACCGGGTAGGTGCCGGGCGCGAAGGAGTTGCCACTGACTGTCACCTCGATGGTGCGAAGCTGGCGCAGGTTGATGGAAACGTCCACGTTGCGGTAGAGCCGCAAGAGCCGCGATTTCAAGGCTTCTTCGGCCTGGGCCTCCGTCTTATACACCACGCTGATGCGCCCGACGCCCTCGACGGCGATGCCGCCCTGGCCGTCCACGGTCGCGTTGAACTCGCGCTGCGGAAGGGTCAGTGCGCTGTAACGGACCGTCACCGAGTCGCCCGGCTGGAACTGGTAGCCCGCCGTCGGGAACGTGAAGACGCTCCCGTACAGGGCGGCGACCGGGTCGGCGAACTGGCCGTTCAGCGTGTTCGTGCTACTTGCCGCGCTGCCTTGGAGCAGGGCGTCGTCGCCGGGGAACTGAATGTCGCTGCCCGGCGCAGCCGTGTCGCCGGGGAAGGAGCCATTGGGGTAACTGTTGTAGCTATTGTTGGGATAGCCGCTGGTCGTGCCCTGCCGCTGGCGCGTCGTCGGCCCGCTCTGGCCCGCCCCGTCGTCTGCGTAGGGCTGGCCGCTGTCACCGCTGTTGTAGTTCTGGTTGCTGTAAGCCTGGCCATAGTCAGAGTTCTGGCCACCGCCGTTCTGATTATTATAGCCCTGGCCGCTGCTGTTCTGGCTGCCGCTGTTCTGGCTGCCGCTGTTCTGGCCGTTGCCGTTCTGGCCGCCGACGTTCTGGCCGTTGCCGTTCTGGCCATTGCCATTCTGGCCGTTGCCGTTCTGGTAACTGCCGTAGTTCTGGCCGACGCCGCTTACTGCGCCGATGGCGTCCGCCGCGTTGGGATCATAGTTAGGGTCGTTCGGGTTGTTCCCGGCCGTACCGTTCACGCCCGTGTCACCGCCATTCGTGTCCGTCGCCGGCCGCCGGCCCGCCCCGTTCCGGTTCGTCCCGTTCGTGGTGTCGCCGTTCAGTGTGCCGTTTGGGTCCTGGGCGTTCGCGCCCGGGTTGTTCGGGTCGTACCCGAAGCCGCCGCCACTGCTGCCGTTCGTGCCCCCTGCCCCGACCCGTGTCCCGTTCGTGCGGCTCTGTGTCCTCGTCACGGGCTGCCGGATGAAGCGCGGCGGGCGGGGCAGCAGGGCGCGGCGGCGCGCGATGATGATCTGGCGCGCGGGCTGAAAGATCGCGTACCCAAAGAGCGGCAGCGGCTGATTGAACGGCCCGAGGCGGGCGCGGTAGGGGTCCGTTTGCAGTGTGTAAACGCCCGGATCGCGCAGGGGGACGAGCGGGGCGATACGGCCGGTCGCCCCGGTGTTCGGGGCGGGTCCGTTCCCGCGCGTCGGGACCGTGAGCACCAGTGGGTTGGGGGGCGTCACGCGCGGCCGGGGCCGGCTCGTCCGGCCGCTGCGCGTCCCGACCGCGCCCGTCGAGCCAACGTTGTCCACGCCGACGGACGGGCCAGACGCCCCACCGTTCGGCCCGACCGTGCTGTCGCTGCCATTGCCGTAGCCGCCGCCATTGCCGTAGCCGCCGTCGTTGCTGTTCGGGTCGTTAGTTCGGTCGTAGCCGCCCCCCGCGCCGGTGCCGCCGCCACTGGAGTTTGGGTCCCCGCCGTTCATGCCGCCGTTATTGGGTTGGCTGCCGTTGTTCCCTTGATCGCCCGGCGCCGTGTCCCCCTGGGCGGCGGGCCGCCGCGTCAGGTCGTCCTGAGCGATCCCGCGCTGAGGCAGGGCGAGGCCCGCGATGGAAACAGCGAGGAAGACGCTGGTGGCGGAAAGGAATTGCGGCGCGCGGAAGGAAAGCAAAGGAAAGCGAGAGTGCTGCATTGTTGATCCTAAGAGGGGCTTGGAGAGTGCGGCCACCATCGGTCCGACGAAGGCCATAACCCAGTATACATCATTTCGCGCAAATCCGCCCGTGTCGCACCCGGCGGTGGCAGGATTTTCCCGTTCGCCCGCCGAACAAGGGAGCCATGATGACGGCATTTGCTCCCCTGACCGAACTGCTGGACGCGCCTCAGATTGAGACCCTGCGCGCCGCCGTGGACCGCATTCTCCCCGCCACCGACGCGCCGAGCGGCTGGGAGGCGGGACTTAGCGACTTCTTCGCCCATCTTTTTGCGCGCGAGAGCCGGTTCCTGCTCCCGACCCTCTCGGGCCTGGACGCGCTGGACGCCGAGGCGCGCGCAGCGGGGGGCGCGTCCTTCGCCGCCCTGACACCGGATGCCCAGGACGCCCTGCTGTCGTGCGTCGAGGCCGGGGAGGTCCGCGCGGAGTGGCCTTTTGATGCCGCCGACTTCTTCCACCGGCTCGTTTCGCAGGCGATGGAGGGTTTCTACGCCGATCCCGGCAACGGCGGTAATAAAGATGGGGCGGGCTGGAAGATGGTCGGCTACCGAGTGACGGCGTGAGGTTGGCGGGCGGTTGAAACCGCGCCAACAA
>JANOOM010000579.1:0-12286 GCA_031421335.1 Armatimonadota bacterium | reverse complement strand
CATTCTCCTTTGCTTTCTCCTTTGCCCCTTGCGCTCCGGCACACTTTCGTATATAATAAACGTATGAATCGGGGCGAGCAGACGAATCGGGCTGCGCGGAAGGAACACGAATGACATTCTTGCATGAGCAGAGGAGCTTGGCGCAGCGGCTGTGGCTGGCCGGCGCTGCCGCCACACTGGCGGCGATGCTGGCCGGGTGCGGCGGTGGTGGGGGCAGCAACGGCAACAGCGGCGGCGGCACGCCGGGGTCAACCGGGACCAGCACCGGCAGTTCCACGGGGACCAGCACGGGGACTTCCACCGGCACCAGCACGGGGACTTCCACCGGCACATCCACAGGCAGCAGCGCCCCGCCCCCACCGCCGATTATCGGCTTCACGCGCAAGGCCAAGTGAGTCCAGGCGGCCAGCGCCTGCTGCTCGGCCTCGTGGGGGGTGCGTTTGTCGGGCTGACCGCCTGGTCCCTGCGCTTCTTCTCCCAGGTCCAGCCGCTCCTCCCCTTCGGGGCCGGCTACACCCAGCCCGGCTTGGAACAGGTCGGGCTGAAGGCGGACGATGTGCTGGTAGTCGCGAGCGAGGGCGGGCGACGGCGCTGGCGGGCGTCGGCCACAACGCTCACCTTGAGCCGCGACCGGCGCACGGCGAATGTGGACGGCATCCATCAGGGGACCCTTTATGATGCGGCAGGCAGGCCGGAAGTCTCCCTGGAAGCCGGCCATGCCCTTTATGCGGTGCCCTTCGGCCAGATCGGTACGCCGACAGCCCTGGGCACCCTGCGCGTGGACGGCGGCGTCCGCGCCGTGCTTCTCAGCGCCGCACAGAAGCCCGTCTTGACCAGCACGGCGTTCCTCTGGGACTCGCTGCGGTCCGAGCTTTCCAGCCCCGGCACGGTGACCGCCGCCGTTCCCAAGCTGTCGGTGACGGCGGGGAACGGCTCTTATGACAAACCGGCCGGCGCGGCCTCTCAGGCCGGGCACGGCACTTTGCGGCTCGGCGGGAATGTCCACGCCCTGCTCCATAGCCCGCGCGGGCTGGTCACGCTGAACTGTCCCGGCCTGGTCTGGGACGCCGCCCGCGACACGGCGCGAAGTCAGGGGCCGGTCTCGGCGCTCATTCCCGGCGACCGGGGGACGGCGGCGGCCGCCGCCGGCGAGGCGAACACGCGGACGGGCGCCCTGATCGTTCACGGCTTCAAGGGAACGTTTCGGCTTCCCGCCGGGGTAGAATGAGCATCATGCGTACCCAGCGACCAATCCTCCGGCGCCCGCTCCTCTGGGGCGCCCTGCTCCTCGCCGCCGCGCCCGGCTTGACGCCGGCCCAGACCGCCCCCGCGCCCGCCGCCAAAGCGCCCTCAGACGTCGGGGCGCAGGCTGGGCTGACCAAGTACCTCGCCGACGGGCGCTCGACCGCCATGAGCGGGGGCGTCCAGTTTACCCAGGACGACGCTGTCCTGAAGACCGACCACGCCATCGCCCTCCAGGACAAAGACGACAACCTCCTGAGCGCCGACGCGCCTGGCCCGGTCCACTTGTACGACCCCCAGGACGACCTGACCGGCTTGCACGGCAGCATAGATTTCCCCCGGCACCTCGCCCGCCTGGAAGGCAGCGTCGTCCTGCACGTCATCCCCGGCAAGCGCGAGGCGAACGCGCCCACAGGCTCGCCGCGCCGCCAGTTCAAGGACCCGGCCACGCTGACCTGCACCCTGATGACCTACGACTACCGCCGCCACGTCGGCAAGATCCCCGGCCCGCTCACGGTGACCCAGATCATCCAGAAGAAGGACGGGCCGGTGACGCGCACCCTGACCGCCGACTCCGGGCTTTACAGCGGGCGGGCGCAGACGATCCTTCTGGCCGGCACCGTCAAGGGCGAAGACAGCGACGGCAGCATGGTCACGAACGCCGACACCCGCCCCAGCGGCAAGCCTATCGTCATCGGCATCAAGGAAGGCGCCGAATACGTCACGGTCCCGTTCAGGACCGTCGGCAAATTCAAAGTGAAGCCCCAGGCCGACGACGGCAAAGATGGCGGCGACGGCCTGGACGAACTGCCTCCGCCCCCGGCGGCGCCCACCCCCGGCGCGTCCCCGGACACGGCCACGAATACCATGACGAATACCGTGACGAACATCGCGCCGCCCCCCGTGGCCGCCAAGCCGGGCGATGTCCCGCCCGCTTCGGCCCCAGTCGGTGCCGCGCCGCCTGCCCCGGCGGGGACGGGGAAGCTGTGAGCAGCATCCTGCACGGAACGGCGGCCCGGCCCGGCGTCGCGATTGCCGTTGCCGCCCGCCTCCACGACGACTTCGGGGCGCTCTCACTCGCCCCCGAGCGCCTGCGGCGGCTCGGCGAGCGCCTGCGCTCCTACGGCACTGACAACCCGGAGCCGGAGCAGATCATCCTCGTCGCCGATCGCATCCCTTCCGCCTTCTGGCTGGCCCCCCTGCCGGGCGTGCAGATCGTGGGCCTTGCTTCTTCCAGCTTCTCCCCCCTCGTGCCTGCCCCCGACCTGCCCGTCGTGCTGGGGCTGGACGCCGCCGCCCTCGCGGCCATCGAGGAAGACGACATCTTAATCATAGACGGCGACCGGGGCCGCGTTTACGTCGCGCCCGACGCCGCCACCGTGGCCCGCTACCAGTCCCCTTTCCTGTCCACCCGCCGCTTCTTCCTGGAAGGGTCGCACCTGCCCGCCCGGACCGCCTCGGACAACCGCCTCGTTTCGGTCCTGTGTTCCGCCCATACGCTCGCCGAAGCCGAGGAAGCGATGGCGTCCGGCGCGGACGGCCTGGTCATTCTTGAAGGCAACGATTTTTTGGGGTCCGAATCCCTGCCGCAGACAGCGGGCGAGCAAGCACAAATGCTGGGCGACCTGGCCCGGATCATCGGCGGTCAGCCGCTCACCCTGGACATCCCGCCGGAACGGCTGGCCCTGACAGCCCTTGCGCGCGGGGCGGCCCGCCTGCCGCTGCACCTGGTTCTGCGCGACTGGGACGACCTAGCCGACCTCCAGGAGCGCATCGAAGAGATCGAAGCGGCTTTGGAGGAAGACGACGCCTTGTTCGGCCGGGTCAAGCTCGAAGCCGGTCTGGACGCGGCGGGCGGCGGGGCCGACCTGCCCGAAGAACTAGACGGCTTCGCGGGCGTGTTCGTGACGGGCAGCATTCTGGACGCCTCCTGGGACCGCCTGCTGCCGGCGATTGGCCAGGCGCGGCGCGCGGGCAAGCCGGTCACGGTTTCGCTGAGCGGCGACTGGTGGCCGCAGGTGCTGGGCGACGCCGTGGGCATGGGGTTCAGCCGGCTCATCGTCTCTGCTGCCGCCGTGGCCGACGTCAAGGACGCCATCCGCGAACTTTAACGCGACGCTCTGCCGGGGGTGCAGCCCCCCTCCCCCGGCATAACACCTGCTTATGACCCTTTTCCTCGCCGTCACCACCGCCGTCAAGCCCAATGCCGCCGTCGAGGCGCAGGCGCACAGATTGGCCGCTGAACTTGGGACGCCCTTCGTGCCGCGACTGGGGCGTCCACTCCCCCAGATCTTCGCCGAGACCCAGGCCGCGCGCCTGCTGATTTCGGGCGCGGACCACCTGCGCCTGCGGGACGGGGCGACCGGGGCGGAATACTATTTCCACCCCAACATGTTCCTCATCCGCGGTGCAAACGCCCTGCGCGGCGTCCCCGACCATTTTCTCGAGGCCACGGCCCTCGGCCCTGGCGACAGCCTGCTGGACTGCACTCTGGGCTTCGCTTCCGAATCCGCCTTGGCTTCACTCATCGTCGGCGAGGGCGGCCAGGTCGTCGGCCTGGAAAGCGCGCCCGCGCTGGCCGCAGTCGCCCGCGTGGGCGTCCGGGACTTCCCCATATCCAGCCCCACCCTGGGGGCCGCCCTGCGCCGCGTCCAGGTCGTGACCGCCGACCACGGCGCTTTTCTGCGCGGGTGCGCCGCCCAGTCGTTCGACGTGGTCTACTTCGACCCATTTTTTGACAAGCGCCTTTCCGGGTCCGAGGCTTCCGTCAGCCCCCTGTTCGTCTTCGGCGACCCCTCCCCCCTCGACCCCACCGCCGTCCGGGAGGCTCACCGCGTCGCCCGCCGCCGCGTCGTCATCAAGCACCCGCGCCATGAGCCGCTGCCCGCCGAGGTCTCCGCCCTGGTCACGGAGACGGTCGGCAGCCGCAAGAGCCGCCTGGTATACGCGGTGATTGGCCTTTAAGCCGGCTAGGCCAGTGCCGGTTCCCATCCTCCCCCCTTTTGGGGTACAATTGTCGGGATTATCCATCGCGACACAACAAGGTTTAGGACTTATGAGCGATTTAGACGAATTTTACGGACCCAATGCCGGGTATGTACTCGACCTTTACGACCGCTACCAGCAGGACCCCAACGCGGTGGACCCGGTCACCCGCGCCGCCTTCCAGGGCTGGACGCCGCCCGTCGTCGAGCCGGCCCACCGCAACGGGGCCAGCAATGGGGCCAGCAATGGGACCGGCAATGGGACTGCCGCGGCGCTCGCCCTTGCTCCCCGGCCAGATGTGCCCGCGATAGACGTGACGAAAGTCGTCAGTGCGGCCCGCGTCACGCGGCTCGTGCGCGAGAAAGGGCACTTGACGGCACACATTGACCCGCTGGGGAGCGAACCGCCGGGCGACCCCGATCTCCAGCTCGCGGCCCACGGCCTGACGGTCCAGGACATGGCCGCCCTCCCGGCAACCATCGTCGGCGGGCCGCTGGCCCAGGGCGCGGCGAACGCGCTGGAAGTCCTGGGCCGTCTGCGCCAGGCCTATTCCGGCTCCATCGGCTACGAGGACGGGCACCTCCAGTCTCTGGAAGAGCACGCCTGGGTGCGCGACGCTGCCGAGAGCCGCCGGTTCTTCGGCGGCTTGGGACGGGACGAAAAGCGCAAAGTCTTGCAGCGGTTGACCGAGGTCGAGTCGCTGGAGAAGTTCCTGCACACGACTTTCGTCGGCGCCAAGCGATTCTCCATCGAGGGCGTGGACATCCTCGTGCCCATGCTGGACCAGATCGTCCACGAGGCCGCCCTGAGCCACACCCACGAGGTCGTCATGGGCATGGCCCACCGAGGCCGGCTGAACGTGTTGGCGCACGTCCTGGGCAAGCCGTATTCCGACATCCTGCAAGAGTTCAAGTCGTCCAAGCAGGACGACAGCGCCTCGGTCGCGGGCGGCTCCCAGCAGGGCTACTCGGGCGATGTCATCTACCACGGCGGCGCGCGCCGGGACTTCAGTGACAACGGCGTCGAGGAGATGCCAATCACGCTCACGCCCAATCCCAGCCACCTCGAGTTCGTGGACCCCGTCGTCGAGGGCCGCGCCCGCGCCGCCCAGGAGCAGCGCAAGAAGTCGGGGCCGCCCGATCAGGACGCGCAAGCCTCGCTCGCCATCCTCATCCACGGCGATGCCGCCTTCCCCGGCCAGGGCATCGTCCCCGAGACGCTGAACCTGTCCAGCCTGCCGGGCTACTCGGTCGGCGGCACGATCCATATCATCACCAACAACCAGATCGGCTTTACCACCGAGGCGCGCGACTCGCGCTCGACCCTGTACGCCAGCGACCTCGCCAAAGGCTTCGAGATCCCCATCGTCCACGTCAATGCCGATGACGCCGAGGCGTGCATCGCGGCCGCCCGCATGGCCGTCGCCTACCGGGAGAAGTTCGGCAAAGACTTCCTGATCGATCTGGTCGGCTACCGCCGCTGGGGCCACAACGAGGGCGAAGAGCCGTCCTACACCCAGCCGCGCATGTACGAGATCGTCAAGGCGCACCCGACAGCCCGCGAGATCTACGCGAAAGAACTGGAAAAGCAGGGCACCGTCACGCGCGACGAGGCGCAGGCGATGGTCGCGGCCGTCATGCAGCGTTTGCAGGAGGCGCGGACTCTCCCGTCCGGCAAGGGCCTGGGCAAAGGGCAGGCGGCCCCCGAAGGCTTCGCCGAACTCGCGAAAGCTGTCAAAACGGACGTCTCCGCTGAGAAGCTTCGCGCCCTGAACGATGCCCTCCTGGTCCGGCCCGAGGGCTTCACGCCGAACGCCAAATTGGAGCGGCTGACCTTCCAGCAGCGCCGGGCGGCGATGGAGGCCGGGACCGGTATCCGGTGGGCGCACGCCGAGACGTTGGCTTTCGCCTCCATCCTCGCCGACGGCACCCCCATCCGCTTGTCCGGCCAGGACTCGCAGGCGGGGACCTTCAGCCAGCGCCACTCGGTCCTGCACGACCCGACGACGGGCGAGACCTATTGCCCGCTCCAGGCACTGCCGCAGGCGACCGCCTCGTTCGCGGTCATTAACAGCCCGCTGTCTGAGAACGCCGTTTTGGGCTTCGAGTACGGCTACTCGATGCACGCGACCGGCTGCCTCGTCCTATGGGAAGCGCAGTTCGGCGACTTCGCAAACGGCGCCCAGGTCATCATTGACCAGTTCATCGCTTCCGGCAACGCCAAGTGGCAGCAGACCCCTTCCTTGGTCCTGCTCCTGCCGCACGGCTACGAGGGCCAGGGGCCGGAACACTCCAGCGCCCGCCTGGAGCGGTACTTGCAGCTCGCGGCCAACGACAACATGCGGGTCGCCTACCCGACGACGGCCGCCCAATACTTCCATATCCTGCGCCGCCAGGCCGCCCTGCTCTGGGATGCCCCACGGCCTCTCGTGCTGATGACGCCTAAGGGCCTGCTGAAAGTGGACACGCCACCGGTCGCCTCCACGCTTCGGGACCTGACCGAGGGCGCCTTCCAGTCCGTGCTGGACGACCCGCGCCCGCGCGAGCGGGCAGAGGGCGTCACCCGGCTGGTGTTGTGCAGCGGCAAGGTTTATGTGGACCTGACCGTCAAGGAGACGCGCGAGAAGTACGAAGCGGCACAGAACATCGCCGTCGCCCGCATCGAGGAACTGTACCCCTTTCCCTATGTGGAACTGGAGAAAGTCATCCAGGGCTACCCGAATCTGCGCGAAGTGGTCTGGCTCCAGGAGGAGCCGCGCAACACGGGCGCCTGGGTCTTCGTCTCGTCTCGCATCCGCAGCCTGCTGACATCTGGTCTAGAGCTGACCTATGTAGGCCGCCCGAAAGCCGCCAGCCCGTCCGAAGGCTCCTCGCGCCGCCACTCAGTCGAGCAAGGCCGCCTGCTGACGGCCGTTTTCAGCGAGCTGCCTAAAGCCAGTCGGAATGGCGTCAAGCCGAGCGGCACGAAATCGAAAAGGAGCGTTCCCGTCAATGCCAGTTGAAATCCGAGTCCCGCAGATGGGCGAGTCAGTCACCGAGGCCACCATCCTGCGCTGGCTCAAAAAGGAAGGCGAGACGGTCGCCGCCGGTGACGCCGTCGCCGAACTCGAAACCGACAAGGTGAACGTCGAAGTGCCCGCTGATGTGGCCGGCATCATCCAGTCGTTCTCCCACGCCGAAGGCGACACCGTCGCCGTCGGGGACGTTCTCGTCATCATGGGCGATGCCGCCGCGTCCGTTCAGGAGCCCGCCGCGCCGTCTGTCCCGGTCGCCGCCGCGCCCGCGCCCGTCAAGGCACCGCTGCCCCCGGCGGTCTCCACGCGTAACGGCGAGTCGTGTCCCATCCCCACCGCTTCGCCCTTGGCCCGGACAGTGGCCGAGGAGAACAAGGTTGACCTGAGCCTCATCAAAGGCACCGGGCCGACCGGACGCATCGTTAAAGATGATGTCGCTAGCTACCTGGAGCGCGGCCCCGCCGCAGCCCCCCCCGCCCCCAATACTGGGGGAGCCGGAACCGGACAAGCGCCCGTGGCGGCTCCCGCTCCGTCAGCCCCGGCCCCGGCCGCGTCGGTGGCCCCGCCGCCTGGCCCAGCCCCGCCCCTGTCCGGTGGCCGCCCCGAAGAGCGCATTCCGATGAGCCGCCGCCGCAAAACCATTGCAACGCGGCTGGTCGAGGCCCAGCACACGGCGGCCATGCTCACCACCTTCAACGAGCTTGACATGAGCGCCGTCATGGCGATTCGCGCCAAGCGCAAGGACAGCTTCAAGGAGAAGAATGGCATCGGCCTCGGCTTCATGTCCTTCTTCACCAAGGCCAGCATCGGCGCCCTCAAAGCATTCCCGCTGCTGAACGCCGAGATCCAAGACCAGGAGATCGTCAAGAAGGGCTACTACGACATCGGTATCGCCGTCGGGGCGGAGGAGGGCTTGGTCGTCCCGGTCGTCCGCAACGCCGATAAGATGACCTTCGCGGGCATCGAGAAGGAGATCGCCGGCTTGGCCGGCCGGGCCAAGAGCAACACGCTGACCATCGAGGAGATGCGCGGCGGCACGTTCACCATCACGAACGGCGGCGTCTTCGGGTCCCTAATGTCCACGCCCATCTTGAACGCCCCCCAGGTCGCTATTTTGGGCCTGCACAAGATCGAGCCGCGCCCGATCGCCCTGAACGGCGAGGTCGTCATCCGCCCGATGATGTACGTCGCCCTCTCCTACGACCACCGCATCGTGGACGGCAGCGAGGCCGTCCGCTTCCTGGTCCGCATCAAGGAGTTGATCGAGGACCCTGAAGCGCTGCTGCTGGAAGGGTAGAAACGGACGTGAAAGAAGCCGCCCCGGCCTATGGCCGGGGCGGCTTTTTCTGTCTACAGCGGCTTGTAATCCGCACCGTATTTCGCTAGCGCTTCAAAGCCGCCGGATGTTTTCGAGGCATCGTTGATTGCCTTTCCGGTGACACGACTACAATAGTCCATATCAGCTACTCCGACGTTGGTCTCACTCAACTCCTGCGTCCGGCGGTCGTAGGTGACTGCAAAGTAATCCGTCTCGTCGCGGGCAACCCAGTGACGACACCAGCGCACTTGATATTGGTTTGCATTCGGGTACTTGTTGAGCGCTTCCGACATGTGCAGGAGCGCAAAGTGTTGGCACTGCTTCCAGTCTGCTGTGCAAGGCGGCATCCTTGCCACGACCTGCCCTGAGTGTTCAGTGATCCAAGTCACGCGGGCACAGATGATGACAGCCGCAGCAGAGAAGCCCAAGACCGAAATAAGAGCGCCGCCTCGCAGTTTCCACTTCTTAGTCATGCCTCGGCCACAGGCGCAGCCAGATACAGGGCTATCTGACGCTGTGCCTTTGTCAGTTCTTTCAGGTACGCTTTGCTCATCCGCTCGTACTCCTGGGCCGAGTGAGCCGACCGCAGGCCCAGCAGAATCTGCTGAAGGCGATCACTGTATTCTTTCGTCTTCTGATATTCTTCCACAGAAGAAATCATACGAGTACCTCCACAACGCTTTCTTGACCAGCGCGGCTCAACGTATGGCGACGGCCGAGCGCCACGGGTTGAAACCCGAGGCACCGAAAAGCCCAGCGTCCAGGGGACGCAAGACGCAAGAGCCACAGGACACAGAAGGAGGGCGGGGGGACCCCGCCCCTACGGGGTCAAAATTTCCGCCCTTCGCTACTCTTGCGTCCCCTGGACGCTGGGCTTTTCGGTGCCTCGGGTTTCAACCCGTGGCCTTACTTCACGTCCGGCAAATCCAGGTCCGTATGGTCCTTTTCCGGCACTTCCTTCGTCCGCACCGGCCTTCCCCTCTTGTCCTTCACGATGGGCGGCGGCAGGACCTCGATGGCGGGGAGCTGCGTGCCGTTCGGGTGGAACGGGACGCGGCTGAGGCAAAAGGCGTCCAGGGCCAGAGTATAGCGGCCATCGCGGGCGCGTGCCCCGGTGACGGTGATGGTCAGGGTGTGCTTGCCGTGGGCGAGGGAAGCGTCGGTGAGGTGGCTCCAGACGAACCGGCCGGCGTACAGGCCGCCCTCGGCCTGGGCGTCTTCGGCAGTGTTCGCGCCGCCGCCGTCCAAAGTGTAGGTGAACGGTGACGAGTCGGACTGCGGGCCGGCGGCCACCCACAGGGCGTAGGAGCCGGTGGCTCCGACGGAGAAGTCGTAGACGGCCCGGTAGCCGCCCCCACTGTCGCCCGTGGACGAGGGCGCCTGTCGGTCGGTGTCGAGCGACAAAAAGGAGCCGCCCGAGGCTTCGGAGTCGGAGACGACCGAGTCGAAGGTATTGGACGACGTGCTCTCGGCTTCCAGCCAGACGAACGGCTGCAAGGACCGCGTCATGTCGCCGACCAGGCGCGCGAAGGCGTTGTAGCGGATATCAGAGTCTTTGGCCGTGTCGGGAATGCTGTTGCGGATCTGGAACAGGCGCTCCTCATACAGTTCGGTCGGCAGGCCCTGGTCCTTCGCCAGCCGGATCAAGCGCATCGCCTCCTTATCGGCGGCGTCGGCAGCGTCGGCGGGCAGCGGGACGGCGGACACCCGGCTGATGACGATGGGGTCCGCGCCCACAGGCACTGTCCACACCCCCTTCTTCTTTTCCACCTTCACGGGGTACCCAGCGGCGTCGGTGATGACGGCGGGCGAGTCCTTTGCGAACGGGAAACTCGCCTGGGTCAAGGCGCCGTGCGGGGACCAGAGAACGAAGCGGGTCCGCCCGCCGTCCGGGTCGGAGAGCCGGTAGCCGCGCAAAAGAGGGCCGAAGGAAAGTGCGTCACCGTTCTGGAACAGCGCACCCGCGCGGTAGGATGGCAGCCACCAGACACCATCAGTCAGGCGCCGCAGGCCGATCTGAAGGCCGGGCACCCCGGCGGGGTATGGCAGGACGCGCGGCGAGCCGGTCAGGTCGGACGCCTGGAGCGAGAGCGCGGCCCCATAGTCGCCCAAGCGCCGCGCTTCGACGGACGTCCCGGCGGGCGCGAAAAAGCCGCGCACTCCGGCCCTCTTGAGACCGTCCCAGTCCGCGTTCGCCGAGGCCGAGAGCGACGTGCCGGGCTGGGCGGCGATGAGCCAGGTCGTCTTGGGCGTTTCTTCCGCCTGCGCGAAGGCATACGCACCCGCCGCCGCATCCGAGACGCTCAGGCCGTCGAAGCCGCCGCGCGAGAGTGTGTTGGAGAACAGGGCGCTGCGCCCGCCCCACCCATAGACGACGGGGACATCGGCGACGCCCTTCTTCAGCACCCCGGCCAGGGCGTTCATGTAGCCGCGCACCGACTCGAGCCGGAACTGATGGATGTCGTTCCAGGCGTGGCTGTTCAGCGGCTGGTTCAGGACCTGGTACGCGGTCTTCTTGAGGGGATCATAAACGTAAGGCGCCCCTTGCCCGCCCGACCAGAGCGGCAGAGACCGGGCCGCCGTGGCGAAGTCCGGCAGGTCGTTGTTTTTGATGCCCCAGCTCTTATAAAAGTCGTCCAGGTTGTGGTTGTACTTCTTGTTCAGCCACGCCTCAAAGTCCAGCCGGTAGCCGTCGGTCGTCGGGACGACGTTGTCCACCTCGCCATTGAACCCGATCCCGTCGCTGATCGGGTCCAGGAAGAACCGGAAGCCCGGCCCCAGGTGGACGCGCCCGAAGAAGGACAGCAGGCGGTCGCGGTACTCGTCGTACCCCTGCCACAAGTCCGGCAGGCGGCTCTCGGGCGTGCCGGGCAGATACAGCCGCTGCGGGTAGAGCAGCAGGACGTCGCCCGGTACGGGGGTTCGCTAAAGTCACCTGCGCCGTCTCGCCGTCCGTGACGAGGGCCGCGCCGCTGTCTTCGATGTCTCCCCCTTTGGGCATCACCAGCACGAAAAAGGCGTCGGCGAGGCCGGGGATGTGCTTGAAGCGCGTCGGCCCCGCCGCCGAAGGCGACGCGCTGCGGTAGACGGCGGGCTTGACGACGTACCCGATCAGCGGGTCTTTCGGGAAGTCCGCGATCCTCAGCCCATAATGGAACCCGTTCGCATCCAAATAATCCAGGACGCGCTGCGCCGCCGCGACGGGCACATGCGTCAGCCCCTTGGTCCCTGCCGACAGCACCAGATCATGCACGCCGCCCTTCGCCAGCACGTCCAGGGCGCTCTTGTCCTCGGCCCAGTCTTCCGCACCGCCGGCCCCCGTCCACGAGTGGGGCACGAAGACCGCCCCAGCGGGCAGGTAGGGCGCCCCCTCCCAGTTCAGCCCGTGCCCCTGCCCGATGCTCCACGCATGGCTGCCCCCACGGGCGTCCTGGAACGTCCCGCTCGACACGGGCTTGAGCAGGACCGGCGGCGGGCCGACCGGCAGAGCGGCCGCGTTATTGGCGGCGCGGGCCGGGTGCGGCAGAATCGCCAGAGTGAGGAGCAGGAGGGGCAGGTATTTCATAGGGTTTACAGCGTTGTAGGCGGGTGCGGCACCGGCATTGGAGCCGGGCCGGGAGGGAAAAAGCAGAGATCGGAGAAGACCAGCAACTGAGAAAGGGCAGGAACAAGGAGGGCAAACACAAGGTTCGCCCCTACGGGTGCGGATTGACGGATTGTAGGGCGCG
>JANOOM010000578.1:0-2689 GCA_031421335.1 Armatimonadota bacterium | reverse complement strand
GCCGGGCGGGGCGGCGCCGGGCGGGGCGGCGCCGGGCCAGCCGGCCGGGAGCGTTCGGAACAGTGTGCATCGTCATTCGCTTTCCTATCAGCCGCCGAAATAGAACTTCTTGCCGTTCGCCCCACCCTGGGCGGGGGGTGCGAGGTTGCGGTTTTGCAGGTAGACGCAGTCGCCGGTCAGGGCGGTCGCCCCGCCGACGGCGGAGTCGGACGAGGCCGAGCCGTGGATCGGGTCGTACTGGCCGCTGACGATCTTGATCTGCGCCTCGCTCAGAATCGGGATGAGGCCGCCCGGCTGCATCGGGTGGACGAACTGCACCGCGTCCACCGTCGGCGCGATGGTCGTGATGACCGGGCCGGGCGTCACGGCGGCGCCGTTCTCCGTGCCGGTGATCCACAGGCACTTGCCGGTCGCCGGGTTCGGCGAGCCGTCCGGCCCGTCCGTCTGGTGCCAGTTGGCGCGGTAAAAGCTGACCGTCGCCGCGCTCGCGCTCGCGCAGTTGTAGGGCACGTCGGCGCCGGTCAGCGGCCCTCTGCTGACGTTGGCGCCGGTCGTGTAGTAGATCTTGCCGTCGCCTGACGCGGCCGAGATGAGCGAGATCGGGAAAGAGATCGTAATGCCAGTGATGACTACGTTGCCGTTCTTGTCGGTGGCGTCGTAGGTGGGATTGTCGAGCAGCGCGAAGCTGTTGGCCTCGTGCAGGTCCGCCGTGATTCTCTGAACCGCGAAGGAAGCGTCGGTGGAGGATAGGGAAGCGGCTGTGACGCTGCCGCTCAGACGCAGCGTCATCAGGAACACGCCCACGCTGCCGCCCAGCAGCAGAGTAATCAGGCTCATGCCCACCATCAGCTCGGGCAGGGTGTGGCCGCACCGGGCGCGGCCGTTTCGGGTTCGTGTCTTCATCGGGCGGTCTCCTGATGGTCTAAAGCGGCATGATCAAAGCGGCATGATGGCGGTGTGGGTCGTGAGCGTCCCGTTGCCCTGACTCGACCCCGCCCAGCTGATGGTGACGATGACGCTCTTGAGCTGCCCCACGGGGATGACGACGTTGGTGCCGCCTCCGGCCACAAGGTCGTGGTAGTCCCCGACCGAGACGATGCCCGTGCTGCCGGCCGGGAAGAAACCGGAATAGGTAGTCCCGCCCTTGACGTTGTCCACCAGATTGTCGGTCAGCGCGAACGAGTAGGACACCATGCTCGCCGGGAGGCCGGCCGGGTTCGGCACGACGACGGGCGCCCCGTTGCTCGCGTCCACCACTCCCTGATTCATGAGCGACGTGGCGTCGAGGTTGGCCGCTCCCAGGTTGCGGAACTGATCAATCTTGTGCTGCGCCAGGAAAGAAGCCTCCAAATAGTTGCCGCCGACGTGGCCGGCGCGCGTGGCGACCGGGAAGACCGCCCCGAACAGGCCCAGGGTCATCAGGAAGACGAAGAAGGCGATGGCTAGCTCGACGAGCGTGAAACCCATACGCGCGGGCGCGGCGCGTCGGCGGGGAAACGCCTTGATAGACGGCTTAACAGACGGCTTGGCATTTGGCAGAGGCATGATGACCTTATTGTCGGCGGGGCCGGGCGGTTTCCTTAGGGCGCGGGACTAATATCCGTGAAACCACTTGCCCCCAGCCTGATAGTCCGCCCCCGCCGACGTGGCGGAGATGTCACACGTCGGGGCGGCATTGACCAGTCCGGGCGCGTAGTTGCCGCCCGAAGGGCAGACCGGGACGGAGCGGATGTAGTTGACGCTGCCGCCCGTCCGCGTGAGCTGGTACTTCCCGGTGGCGCCCAGCGTCGTGCCGTCAACATAGAACACAGAAGTGGTGTCGTTGGCGGCCAACTTGTTGTCCATGACGCACTGGAGCTTGGCGCTGTTGATCTGGTACAGGTTGGCGACGCACGCTTTGGACCGGCTGGTCTCGCGGGCGGCGATGAAGTTCGGGACGGCGATTGCCAGCAGGATACCGATGATCAGGGCGACGATCATGATCTCGACCAGCGTGAAGCCGGCCGCCCGAGCGCGGGGCGTGGGGGTGGGGTGGTTGGTATTCATAACAGCCTTTGTTTCGGCAAGCCGCCTGCGTTTCTTCAGGGCACGCCAAAAAGCGGGGGCGCAGAAGCGCCCCCGCTGGAGAGAACAGGTCAGGACCGTGGCTAGTCTCAGACTAGTTGGTCAAGCCGTGATACCACTTACCGGCGACGCCCGTAGCGAGGACGATGCCATAGTCAGCCGCATCGCCGGCCGCCTGGCTGCCGCCGCTGTCGCCGTAGACCGCCAGGTCGCTGACCTTGCAGATCGGCCTGGCAGCCACGGTGCCGGGGAGGTAGCTGGTGGCCTGCTCCGGGCAGACCGGGACGGCACGGATGTAGCCGCTGGTGCCGACGAGCTGGTACTTGCCGGCGGCGGCGGCCGTCGTACCATCAATGTAGAAGACCGAGGTGGTGTCGTTGGCGGCCAGCTTGTTGTCCATGGCCGACTGCTGCTTGGCGCTGTCGATCTGCTTGAGGTTGCCGACGCATGACTTGGCGCGGGCCGACTCGCGGGCGGCCACGAAGTTCGGGATGGCGATGGCGAGCAGGATACCGATGATCAGGACGACGATCATGATCTCGACCAGCGTGAAGCCGGCCGCCCGCGCGCGGGGCGTGGGGGTGGGGTGGTTGGTATTCATAACAGCCTTTGTTTCGGCAAGCCG
>JANOOM010000577.1:0-4143 GCA_031421335.1 Armatimonadota bacterium | reverse complement strand
GGTCGCCGCGATCAAGCGGTCGAAGGGATCTTCATGGTGCTGTTCCAGTCCGGTGATAAGATGGATGGCCGCCAGACTGATCGGGACGATCTCGACGCCCTGAGACTCGACGAGGGCGGCGAGCGCGAGGACGTCGCCGGGCAGGTTCCATTTCCCCAGGCTCGCCTTGATGCCGATCTCCCAGAACGAGGCGACGCTGACCGAACTCCTCGTGTCGGAGTCTTCCAGAACGTCTCGCACGGTTCCGGGGAGTTGCGGCAGATCCCAGGCGAACCAGACCAGGGTGTGCGTGTCCATCAGAGCGTCCATCACCGGTACTCCCCGAAGACGTCGTCGAGGCTCGTCTCCAGCAGCGCGTTCATGTCCACATCGGGGAAGAGGTGCTTGGCGAAGCCCGCCTTCGCCCCGCGACGCCGGGCCGTCAGTTTCTCGAACTCCGCCGGGGACAGCACGACCGCGACCGCTTTCCCGGCGCTGACGATCGTGACCGGCCCGGCCGCCGCCTTGTCCCAGAGTTTCCCGATGCTGTTACGCGCTTCCGTCGCACTCATGGTCACCATGGCGCACCTCCGCCGCTTAGGATACCTCAGCGTACAATGTTTTGACTACGCCGCCGGGGGTCACAAACACGCTGCCCTAACGAAGCCGCGCCGGGGCGCCATAATCAACCTCGGAGGCGGCATTGCAAAAGGAGCGAGTTCTTATGACAGCCATGTCTGTTGCCTCAGGGGCGCTGTCGGCGCCCAAAACTTCCGTCCCCACTTCGGCGGGGACAAGCCCGGCGGGCTGCGATGAGTCGCAGCTCGTGAAACTGACCAAGCGGGAGATTGAAGTGCTGACCCACGTTATCCAGGGCAAGTCGAGCCGGGAAGTAGCCGAGACGCTGTTTGTCAGCAAGCGCACAGTGGACTTCCACCTGGCGAATGTCTATGACAAGCTCCACGTCAACAACCGCGTGCAGGCGTTTCGCCGCGCCACGCGGCTGGGGCTGATCCCCTATGAGGCGCAGTTCGCCGATTAGAAAGCCCGTCGGCGAGGCACTGAAAACAGGCTCGACGCGTCAACCTAAGCAGCCGCAGGCAACCCAAAAGGGAGCGGGAGACTTTCGTCTCCCGCTTTTTTTGGCGCTATCTTTTTTGACGCCGTCGTTTCTCCTCAATGGGTCAGCTCGGCGATCACGGGGATGTCGAGGCGCTCGCCGCTGGACAAGGCCACCGTCACCTTTCCCTGGATGGGGCCAGGGGGCGCGAGGCGCGTCAGCGTGACCGAAAGCAGTCGGTGGGGGCCGGACGCGCCGGGCCGGTCCAGGGCGGCGACCAGCCAGGGGCTGGAAGAGGTCACGGTCAAGGACTGCCTGCCGGGGGGGGCCAGAGAAAGGACCACCGAGCGCGTTGCCGGCGCCCCGGCGCGGAGGCTGCCGAAGAAAACGGTGGCGGGTCGGGCATCGAGCGCCCCGGCGACCATGCCGGAGACGGCGAAGCCGGCCACGAGAGCCGGGCCGCCGCCGGGCAGCGGCGGCAGGCCCAGCCGGAGCGCGCCCCAGACCCGCCCAGCATGGGCGGACGGGGAGAGCAGGACCTGATAGGTCTGCCGCAGGCGGGGCTGACCCTCTTCCGTGATGCGCTGCATCGGCCCGAGCGGGAGCGCCCGCACGTCCGGCCCGGCCCCGTCCAGCATCGGCGCGCTCGCGCCGGACAGAAGACTCGCGCCGGGCAGAAGACTTGAGCCGGGCAGAAGGTCGGGGTCAAATGTGGCGGTGACGGCCCGGCGCGCGCCGGCCCCGGCCTCCACCCGGCCGAAGTCCAGGAAGGCAGGCGCAAAGGAGACCGACTGCCGCAGCCGCAGGTCCACTTCGAGCGTCGCCAGCGTCACGGCCTGCCCCGAGGCCGTGCGCGGCCCGTCCACCCAGACGTACTTGCGGGCCACTCCAGGCTGTCCGGGGTGCAGGCTGACCGCGAGATGGATGGCGGCCCGTTCCCCTGGTGCGAGTCGGGCGGCGGGGACGGGGACGCCCCCTTGGAGCAGCAGCAGGGTCTCGCAGCCGCAGGAGCCGCGCAGCCGGGATAAAGTGATGGGCCGGCGCGACATGTTCTTCAGGGTAAAAACGCGCTCCCAGCGCGGCGTGCGGACCGTGTCCACGATGCCGGCCTCGTACTGATAGGTGTCCTTCTCGACCAGGACCAGACCGGGCAGCGGGAGAAACGCGAGAGAAACGGCGGGGGTGGCGGCCGGCTTCACAGGCGGCGGCTGCGCGCGGCCCGGCAGGGCGGCCGCCTCGACCAAGAGGGCGAAGGTAAAAAGGAGCGTCTTCATGGCACGGCCTTCTTTCCGGGCGCGGCCCTGTTCCCGGCTGGCAGGCGGCGCAGGGCGGTCAAAGTGCGGGAAACTAGGACGGGTACGGACGGGCGCGGCGCGGGGTCGTCCGGGCTGGTGTAGGCGAGGCGCCGGGCGCGGTCGGTGACGAACACGCGCGGGCACTGGACGACGCCGAATTTCTGGCCAACCTGGTCGGAAGGGTCGCAGAGGAGCAGCGTTTGGGACAGGTCCAGGTGGGTCTCGGCGGCGAAGGTGCGGGCCGCATCCGCCCCGCCCAGGAAGACGACGATGGTGGCGGGGCCATGGGCCACGCGGCCGGGCGCTCGGGACACGAGTTCGCCGCCCTGCTGGGCCTGGCCCCAGAACCGGGCGAAGTCGTGGCAGGGGGCGCAGCCGCAGAAGAACAGCAGCGTCACGGGCCTGCCCTTCTCGCTGAGGCTGTGCCTGTGGCCGGCGGCGTCCGGCAGGGAAAGCGCGGGGACGACCGCGCCGACGGTGGGGGCGGCCCCGGCTTGTCCCAAAGCGCTCAGGGCAACAAGGAGGCAGAAGGAGACGAGGAAAGAGGTGAGCAGGGGCCTCTTCATCAGCACACGGTCGCCCGGCGGCGGCGGGCAATGAACAGGACATACCCGAGGTAGCCCACGCCGAGCGTCAGCAGCGGCAGGGTACTCGCCTCCGGGACGGGCGACGGCGTGCCGACGTTCACAGTGACGGTCCGCCCGACGATGTGGCCGCCGTAGCCGAACGAGATGTTGCCGGTATAGGTCCCTAGTGGAGCAGCGGAATCAATGTCGAGCGAGAAGATGCGGCTCACGGTCGAGCCGGCGGCAAGGCTGTTCGGGCCGAAGAAGGTGTCCTCGGAGATGGGAAAAAGGGACAGGTCCGCCCCAGCGGGGCCTTTGGAGAGGGTGAAGGAGTCATTCCCGTTGAAGGCGATCGTATTCGGTCCGGGGTTGGTCAGCGTCCCGGAGAACGTCAGACCGACCGTGCCAGGCAGGGCGAAGAGCGTCGCCGGGCTAAGGACGAAGCTGAACGCGGGCTGCTGGGCCTGGGCGCGCGCAGGCAGCCAGGCGATGGCCAGGACGAGGGCAAGCAGGGCGAGCGTGGTGCGGGTCTTGTTCATGGTCTTTTGTCTTTCCGTATCTGTCTGTCGGTCCGTCGTCAGGGCGTGACGGGGGAGTGGCCGCTGAAGGAGCGCCCGGAGAAGGTGCCGAACACCGTCATCGTGGTCGCGGCGGCGGAGAGCGGGAACTGGAGCATGAACGTCGCCGTGCTGTTCGGGGTCAGCATCGGCACGAGGGCGGGGGTGATCGAGGTCGGCACCTGACCGCCCCACTTGATGCGGGCGGCGATGAGTGCCAGGTTGACGGCGTCGGTTCCACCGGCGTTCTGGACGGTGATCATGATCTGCCCCGCCGTGGCCTGGCGGACGGCGGAAACGACGCGCGGGATGGCGTCCCCGGTGTCGGAAAGGGGCAGTTCCACTTGGAGCGTGACGGGGGCCGAGGTCGTCGCCTGGCCCTGGGTGTCAGTGGCGACGGCGGTGAGGGCGTAGGTGCCGGCGGGCAGGGCAGGCAGTGTCAGGGCGTAGGGAGCGCTGACGGCGCTGCCGAGGAAAGCGCTGTTGCTGTAGAAGTCCACGCGGGCGAGGGCGCCGCTGGGCGACGAGGCAGAAGCGGACACGGTGACGGCGGCCGGGGCGAACAGGTCGGCGCCGTCGGCGGGGCCGGAAATCTGGACGACGGGCGGGGCGGTGGCGACGGCGCTGACGGTGACGGTGACCGGCGGGGACGTGCCCTGCGTCCCATTGAAGTCGGTGGCGACGGC
>JANOOM010000576.1:0-2450 GCA_031421335.1 Armatimonadota bacterium | reverse complement strand
ACCTGGACATGGGTCGAGCCGTTCGGCTGGACCTGGGTTTCCAGCGAGGCGTGGGGCTGGGCGCCCTACCACTACGGGACCTGGGTGAGTGAGCCTTACGGCTGGGCGTGGGTGCCCGGCCCGGCCCGGCAGCCCTGGTGTCCCGCCGTGGTCCACTTCTCCGAGTACGGCGGCGCGGTCGCCTGGGCGCCCCTCGCCCCGTCCGAGGTCCGCTATTCTTCCCTCGGCTACGGGCGCGGCTGGTCTCTGTCCTTCTCCATCGGGCAGGCCGCCGTTTACTACCCCTACAATGATTCGTACTGCGAGGCGCGGTCGTTCAACAACGTCACGGTCAATCAGGTGACGTATGTCAACAACGTTACGAACGTCTACAACATCAACAACGGCTGGGGCCACCCCGATCGGCGCAACACTTCGGCGGTCAACCGGAATGTCTTCCTCTCCGACACGCGGTTCATCCCCTTCAACGCCCGCAACGCGGCGGGCGTGACCACGGCCAGCCTCGCCGCCTTCGGCGGGCGCGGCGAGTACCAGGCGCAGCCGCGCTCCGGGTCGTCGTTCTTCCTGCGGGGCCGCTCCGTCGGCGCCCCGGCAGCGGGGGCCGCGCCCTTCGCCGGTCCGATCAGCGCCCGGCCCACGGCGATGGCCTTCACGCCGTCGCGGACGTTCCTGTCCGGCGCCCGCCCCGACGCCGAGGTTCTGCGCCGCCCACTCTACCGTGTGCCCTGCCCGCCCCGGTCGCCCAGTTCGCTCCGCCCAGTCTGCGGTCTCAGCCGTCCGGGTTCCGGCCCGGAGCGATGTCCTTCCCTGCGTCTACGCAGACCATCACGCCCGGCGCGGCGATCGGCGCCGCTCCCCTCCGCAGCAGCCGGCGCCCGGCTCGCTCTTACGACGGAACGCCAAACCCGTCCGGCCAGGACAACGGGGCGCGTCAGTCCGCCCTCGACGCCCGCCGCAGCCTCGGACAGCCTCCTTCGGACGGCCCACGGCCCGGTGCCATTACGGAGCGCCGATCACAGCGCGCCCCGTTCGGCGGCGAGAACGCGCCCCAATCGTCGCGCCCGGTGCGGGTCTTCCCCAGCAGTGAGCGCCCGCAGGACACTCCGCCCGAAGCCCCGCGAGAGCCGCGCCGCCCCGAGCGCGAGGTCCCCAGCGAGCCGGTCCGCCAGGAACCCGCCCGCCAGGAGCCGTTTCGCCGGGAGCCGGTCCGGGAGCGCCGTCCTCAACGCGAGGCGCCGGCCCCGGAACCCCAGCGTGAGGCGCCCGCGCCCCAGCAGAACAATCCGCCCGAAGAGCGGCGTCAGGCCCCGCCCGAGAACAAGCCCGTTGAGACCAAGCCAGCCCCGCCGGAGGAGCACACGGAGCGGCGGCCCGGCGGCAGGATGCGGGACTAGTGACACAAAGAGACGCCCGCCGCATCTGCGGCGGGCGTTTCTGTTTGCTGGAAGCAGACTGCATTAGTAACTGCTGTTACGCCGCACTTGGCGTACCGGACGGGGAACTTCGCCGGGTTCCGGCCCGGCATTGGTCAGGCGTTGGACGAGCCGAATCAAGACGAGTGATTGAAATCACTCGCTCCGCGCCAGATTTGTCCAAGGGACAAGCCGAAAGACTGGGAGAGCAGGTTTTCAGGACCGGGCTGGCGTCGGCGGCCGTGGAAAGGCACGACCGTTCTTCTGTCCCCTGTTTCACTGTCCCCTGGACAGGTCCGTCGCCCAGCGAGTGATTTCAATCACTCGTCCAACGCCTAGCCGGGGCCGGCGGTCCGCCTGCCAAAGCCGTTGCAGAGCGTCAGTTAGTAACACAGGGTTAGTGTTGACCGAGGTGATCCTGTCACGCTCTAGATGCTGAGGCTTCGCGCAACACGTCTTCAGTGAACGCCTCCAACTTTGCAATCGCCGCTTCTGCCTCCGGGGACGAGCCTAAGTCTGCCCGATACCTTGCTGCGAGCTGCCTCAGCTTCGCCTCAGTGTATGCCCTTGTCTCGGGTGACATCGTTTCAAGTGTCCTCAGTATGCTAGCGCGAGACCGTTCTAACACTTCTGGGCATAACTCCCCATGCAGCTTGCTCAACGTGAGGGGCGGCCTGTTCTCCTCCATCTCTTTCATCTGCGCGTCATGCCTGCGCGTTCTGATGCTTATTCCAACACATGTGAAGGATAAGCCCACGAGCACGGCAGCAGCAAACGCTATCCCGGCTGTGGGGACGAGAAGTTTCGCGGGGTCTGCCAGCCATCTGCCGCGGGAGAACCAGATGGTAGCAATCATTCCCGCAGCCATCGCAAGTGACAGGACCGCGAACCCGATCATCTCCCAGGCGAACTTGGATCGCCACTTGTGCATGTCGGTCGGGATTTGCATTTGTCACCTATATAAGCCAGCCGTTCAGGTCCGGGAGCGTAGACGAAACGCGCTGACTAAGCCGAGAAGCGAGGGGTGAGCTTCATATC
>JANOOM010000575.1:0-8426 GCA_031421335.1 Armatimonadota bacterium | reverse complement strand
AGACGTATTTCTTTCGCATTCTCTTCCTGACCGGTGCCGTTGATTTCGGGGCGCGCGGGCGGGCCTCGCGGCCTGCCCGCGCGCCTTTTGTCTGAGACCTCCTCCCCACGAAGACGTTTAGGAGACGCTGATGTCGAACCTCGAACTGGGCTTCATCCGGCTGGCCGACGGCCTGCGTCTGCGCTACCGCAGCATGGTCGCTGACGGGCCGACCGTGCTGCTGCTGCACGGCTGGCCGCAGTCCGGCCATGCCTGGCGGCGCGTCATGCCGTCGCTCGCCGCCTCCGACTACTTCCCCCTCGTTCCGGACCTGCGCGGCTGCGGCGATTCGGACAAGCCCACCGGCGGCTACGACCCGCAGACGCGCATGGAGGACATGCGCGCCCTCGTCGCCGCTTTGGGGGTAGGGGACGCCCCGATCTTCCTGGTCGGGCACGGCGCGGAGGGGGCCGAGGTCGCAAACGCTTACGCCGCCGCGCACCCCGATGAGGTCGCCGGTATGGTCCTCCTCAGCGCGGTGCCGGGCGGGGTGGCCGGCGGCTGGCACACCGACTTCCACCACACGCCCGACCTGCCCGAGCTGCTGCTGGAAGGCCATGTGGACGCCTACCTGCGCCACTTTTTCCGGGCCTGGTCGCACGACCCCGACATGATGCACGAGTCCGACATGGCTGTCTACGTCCGCGCCCTGGCCACGCCGGGCGCCCTGCGTGCTTCCCTCGCCCCCTTCCGCGTCCCGCCCGCCGTACCCCCGGTGGGGGGCAGCGGCAAAGTACCTCTGCTCCTGCTGGTGGGCGAGAGCGACCCGCGCCTGGATCGGGAAGCCCTGGAAGCAGTTGTAGCCCAGCACGGCGGCCCGGCCGCCATCCAGACCATCCCGCGCGGCGGCTACTGGCTGCCCGAGGAGCGCCCCGACCCCGTCGCCGCCGCCCTGCTAACCTTCTTCGCGAGCGTCCAGGAGGGCTGGGAGGGGAAGCTGCTCGGTCCGTGAACCCACCCCGGTCCGTGAACCCACCCCGGCACAAGTGCCGACCCTCCCGAAACGGGAGGGTGGGGTGAGAGGGTGGTCGGGCGGTTTTGTGGGATGAGTGGGGGCGAGATGGTAAATGAGGCCCCTACCGGGTGGCCTCTACTGGGTGGCCCCTACCGGGTGGCCCCGTTGACCCAAGAAAACCACCCAATATCCCACAGGTCCACCCTCCCGTTTCGGGAGGGTCGGCACTTGTGCCGGGGTGGGTTCCTCTTGAAGCGTTTTCTTGTGCCCGCCGCTGTCCTACTCGGGGCCGCCGCGCTGCTCGGATTCTTTCTGATACGGCCCGCCCTGCCGCCCGCGCTGGTTCTGCTCTCGCCGCCCGTGCCTTCGCCCCTCGCCGTTTGGCCCTGGCCCCGTGCTCTTCGGGAAAGCCCGCACTTCGGCGTGACGCACTGGCTGGACACGTCATCGCCCGACGGCGCTTCCTTGGACTTCTTCGACTTCGACCTCAAGGCTAACCCCCGCCTGCGCTTCGAGATCTACGATCAAGACGAGGACGACGCCCATCCTTTCGACGACCGCGCTGATTGCTGGCCGCATGGAGTAGGGTGGGCGATGCACCACTTGAACACGATGGGGCGCGGGGCGGTCGTCGCCGCCTGGCACGGATTGTTCTTCAACGGCGACGCCCGAGGCGCTGTCCTACCCGCCCTCTACGTCGGGCATCACGTCACGCCCGTCGTCCTGAACGGCTGCGTCCACGCGAACGTCGGCCAGGCCCGCTGGACCTTCGGTGTCCGCTACGACGCGCAGGGCCGACCCACTTTCAGCACACTGCTGATGCCGGATAAGAAGGCGCTCGCTCACAGCTTCACCTACGCGGCGGGCGGCGCGCAGTGCCTCATCCGCGACGGCCGGCCGCTCCGTCTGCGCCCGTTCCCCACCGTCAGCGTGCCCCCTCCGCCGCAACCCGTGCCGTGCGGACCGGGCGAAGCGGGGTATATCCCGAATGTGGACTGGATACAAACCTCGCGGGCGACGATGGCTTGGTCTAGAGACCAGACCCACTTTTATCTGCTGTTCGTCAAGCAGACCGGCACCGAGGGTGGCGCGGTCATGGCCTCCCACGGCCCGCCGACCGGCGGCTGGACCGTCAGCGACGCGCAGCGGTTCTGGCTCGCCCATGGCGCCTGGGGCGCCATCAACAGCGGCGACTTGGCCCAGCTCACTGATTTGCAGCCTGACGGCGACTACGTCCTGCTGCCGCCGATCGCGCAGCAGCGCCTGCTGTTCACGCCGGACTTCGTAAACGCGCCCGCGCATGGGGCGCTGCTGTACTTCTGTGTGCGCGACACGAGTGCTCCTTAGAGCCTGCTAGATTTGGAACCTTCATGTACCTGGACATCGCCGAGAAACTGCGCGACTGTGCGCGCACCATCCCCGTCTTCACGCGGGACGCCCTGGCCACTTTCTTTGGGGTCGGCATCGGGTCGTTCTCGCAGGACGGGCCGGCCATCACCTACCACCAGTCTGGCAGCCACGCGCCGGTCTCGTATGTGCTCAAGGGCACCGTCTTCCTTGCCGACACGCGCCAGATCGTGCGCGGCTACCCGCGCATCCTGCCGGCCTCCGACTACACGACGGACCGCTTCGCCGCCACCCAGGAGCGAAACCTGTTCCGCGCCCTGCGCGACGGTGAGGTGACCGTCGAGAAGAAAGAAGATGGCGTCAACATCCGCTTGTACCGGCACGGCGACAAGAGCAGTTCACCCTACCTATTCGCCACGCGCGACGTCTTCGACGGCGGCAACCCCTTGGTGGCGGCGGGCATCGAGAACGTGCGCGGCCTGGGCATTGACTACGGCTCGGCGGCCCGGCGGCTGATCGACAAGCTGTACCCGCGGGCCTACAAGCTGGCCGACCTAGGGTACGTCCCCTGCTTCGAGATGACGCTGCCGGAGATCGAGACCGTCATCCCTGCCGACCGGCCCGACATGGTGCTGATAGACGTCATTGACCCCGACTTCCAGTTCGTGGACCGACTGGAAAAGGAGCGCATCGCCGAGGACTATCGCTTGAACATCGTGGAACTCCAGGGTCGCCTGGTCGGCGGCAGCGAGGTGGGGGATGTCTACAAGCGCCTGCGCTCCTTGGAGCACCTGGCGACGCGCGACGGCATCGAGGGGTACGTCGTCAAGGGCCACTTCGAGGGTTCGGACCAGGTCTTCCTCAAGGTCAAGCCCGCCGGCGTGCGCGACGCCCACCGCATTTTCAGCCCCGCCGACCTCAAAGCCGTTTGGGAGGCGGTGCGGGAGGACTTCACGCCCGCCGATCTGGCGGAGCCGGAGCTTGCCGAGGAGGCCATGCTGGATTATTTGGGGTCGCACGGCCGCAACGCCCGCTGGCAGGTGCAGGATTTCCTGGCGGAGCGGAAAGACGAAAGCGTGGAGTAGGTGAGGGCAGGAGGACGCGATGGATAATCACCCGCAGTGGCGCGAGTGGAGCTTGGAGGGGCTTGAAGTCACTCAACTCTGTTTCAACTATCAGTTTCGTGTGCAGATTGGGTTCTCTGAGCGCAGTCTGCTAATCACTTTCAGTTCGCCCGTCATCTTGCGTTCCAAAGATGACGAACCGCTGTTGCTGGACCCAGAGCAGACGCATACCCTGTTCCCTTTGTTGCCGCTGTTGTTTCGACCTGCTGTGTCATTTCGCGCCTCATCAGAAGGACATTGCCAGCTCGGCTTTCAGAACGGCTCCGAACTGTCTTGTGCGCCTGATGAACGTTATGAGGCATGGGAAAGTCTTGGCACGGGCGAGCTAACAAGTGCTTCCCTCTTGTGCGGACCGGGCGGTGGCTCACCCTGGGGCAGTCATGATTAAACACTTGCCCCAATTCCCCTGCCTTGAACGGCAAGGCTTCGGGAGAGCAAACCCCCGCCTGTGCGGGCACAGAACAAGCGTGGAAGTTAATTTTCCACCCGCGCGGGAGAGGGGCTGCACTTCCGAGGGCTTTGTCGTTCAGAGCAGGGGCATAAATCGAGACCATGCGTTAAAATGCACGGTTATACGGCGCAGACGCCAGGAAGTACTGCTTCGCGGCACTCGGAACGAGCCTTTCCTAGCCCCGCGAAGTGGGGGTTAGTGGCCGAAGGCTGGGTGGCCGTGCCATTCACGGCATGGACTGAGAATTGTCTGTGGGTGCGCTTCCTGCAAGCGTAGCAGGATGAGTCCTGTGGGAAGCGCCAGCGCCGCGGAAAGAAGGGGAGGAGGCTATTGTCAGCCTCCTCCCCCTGTCCTTCGTACCCTACTTCATCTGCCGCGTCGCGTCTAGCTTGTCGTCGGTCGCGCTGGGGTGGGGCTGTTTCAGGGGGATGCGGCCCGGCGTTGGCTCCCCGTCGGCGCTGGGGTCCGCAGAGACCATGTGGCTGAACGGCTCGGAGTCTGCGGCCATCTTGCCTGTGGCATCGTCCTGGCCGTCGTCCGTGTCATCGTCGTAGTCGTCAAGCTCTTCGCCGTCGGCAAGGAAGCGGGGCGGGGAATTCAGGGCGCTGTCCGGGATGGACTCGACCTGGAAGCCGCCTGCGCCGATGTCTTGGGGTAGGTGAGTCCCGAAGCCCCGCGCGATGCCGGCGACCGTGCCCGAACCGTCGGTGCCCTCGATACTGTCTTCGTTCTTGGCGGAGTACAGGTCAGCCGCGTCCATGCCTGCATCGGGGGCGGGGTCGGCTTCCAGCATCTCTGCCCCCCAATCGGACAGGCCGCCGTCCGCGCCGCCCACGCTCTTCTCGGGGGGCGTCAGGAAGACGGCGTCGCCGGCGTGCTTTTCCACGATGTCGCCCAGGCTGCCGACCTGGCTGGTATCCTCATCGAACAGCTCGTGGTGGATGCCGTCGTGCTTGTCCAAACGCTCTTCTGCCATAAAAGTGTGTCCTGCCTTCGCGAGATTAACTCTGTGTACCCAAGCGTCGTTTGTTGACAAACCCGGCGCTTTCGGCTAGAATGAAAGGGCTTCTTTTCGCGTATTGAAACTGTGAGGGCGGAACCGACATGAAACTGGCTGTGATCACCGACGAGATAGACGCCGATTTGGGCCACGCCCTGGGTGTCATGGCCGAATACGACGTGCGCGGGGCCGAGCTGCGGCAAGTCTGGGACAAGAACATCGCCGAGGCGCCCCGAGACTACTGGCAGCGCGCGAAGGACCTGCTGGACGCCAGCGGCATGACTGTCGCCGGTATCGCCTCGCCGTTTTACAAGTGCGCCATGCCGGGCGCGGAGCCGGACGGCCCGCTGGGGCCGCTGCACAGCGCCTCGGCGCTGGGGCTGGGCGACCAGATCGCCCTGCTGGAGCGGTGTATCGAGGCGGCACACTTCTTCGACACCAAGCTTATCCGCACCTTCTCGTTCTGGAAGAGCGGGCCGCTGACGCCCCGCCAGGAAGAACTGATCGTAGACGCCTATGCCGAGCCGGCTTCGCTGGCCGAGCGGGCGGGTCTGACCCTGATCGTCGAAAATGAGCACGCCTGCTGTCTGGGGACCGGCGCGCAGACGGCGCGCGTCCTGGCCGAGATCGGCTCGCCCGCCGTCCGCGCCGTTTGGGACCCCGGCAATGCCTTCATGGCCGGCGAGCTGCCCTTCCCGACGGGCTACGAGGCCATCAAGGACTTCATCGCCCACGTCCACGTCAAAGATGCCGCCGTCGCGCCGGGCGCACTCGCCCCGGCCTGGACCGTCGTCGGTGAGGGCGGAATAGACTGGGCGGGCCAACTCGCCGCCCTCAAGCAGAGCGGCTACGCGGGCTGGCTCTCGCTGGAAACGCACTACAGCGGGCATGCGACTAAGGAAGCGTCCACGCGCGCCTGCCTGGAAGGCTTGCAAGCGCTGCTGGCCTCGGTCTGAGGGCGAGCCAGAGGGAGCAAGGCCGAGTGATTAAAATCACTCGCTCCGCGCCGGACCTGTCCAAGGGACAGAAGAAAAGACAGAAGACGAAAGAAAAGATAGAAGAGCCGCCGGAGACCATCTCCTGTGAACCTATCCACCTGTCCCCTGGACAAATCCTAACGGAGCGAGTGATTGAAATCACAGGGCCTCACACGCTCCAGTCGTTCCACCAAAAAATAGAACCACTCAGGGAAACCATAAACCGATGTCATTGAATTCGTTCCGAACCGGCATGGAAAATGTCTCAAAAAACCCCTTCGGCAAGTGGGGCTTGTGGCTGGTCGGTGCCCTTCTTACGTTCGGCTTGGTCGGGTTCGGCCTGCTGAACGTGGGTGGGCTGAACGGCACCTCGGCACAGCCCGCTGCCGCCCGGACCGGCGAGGACGTCGTCGCCACCGTCAACGGCGACCCGATCACGCGCGGGGACTTCGACAGCGCCATGCAGGAGGTCAAGAACTCCCCCATGCTCACGGGCCGCACCGTTGGCATCGCCGAGCAGCCCTTCTTGAACAGCCTCGCGCTGGAACAGCTGATTGCCGCCAAACTCCAGTTGCAGCAAGCCAAGAGCACGAACGTCCCGGTCTCCGGCGCCGAGATCGCGGCGAAACGGGCGGAGATCGTGGAACGGGCTAACTTCCGGCAGACCCTGAGCCTCCCCGCCACGGCGTCCATGGCGGACATTGATGCCGCCCTCGTGAAAGCCGGTTCGCAGACCATCGAGCAGAAGCTGCCCGACGACACCCTGCGCCAGATTATCCTGCTGGGCGACCCCGAGGGCGGCACGCCCGGCAAGGCTCAGACGGCTTTCAACAGCACCGTCGTCGTTTCCGAGGCCGACGCGCGCCAGTTCTACACCAAGTACCACACGCGCCACATCCTGATCGACAACAAGAAGCGCTCGGACGTGCAGGCCAGAGCGCAG
Organism: Armatimonadota bacterium; assembly: GCA_031421335.1. Lineage (GTDB taxonomy): Bacteria > Armatimonadota > Armatimonadia > Armatimonadales > Capsulimonadaceae > JANXMY01. The sequence continues at coordinate 1,590 of JANOOM010000575.1, read as the reverse complement.
GCCGAACAGATCTTGGCCAAGGCCAAGGCGCCTGGCGCGGATTTCGCCGCCCTGGCGAAGCAATACTCTGATGACCCCGGCACCAAGGCCAAGGGCGGCGACGACGGCCTTATCGACGAGAACACGCAGTATATCCCCGAGTTCAAGAAGGCCGCTTTCAGCCTCAAACCGGACGAAGTGACGCCCGACGTGGTGGTTTCGCCGCAGTACGGCTACTTCATCATCAAGCTGGACTCGGTCAAGATCGCCCTGCCCGCCGACTTCGAAAAGAACAAGGCCAAGTACCTGGCCCTTGTCCGGGACACGCGCGCCCAGGCCAAGTACCAGGAACTGATGGCGAGCCTCAAGAACACCGCCAATATAGCCGTCAAGGACCCCGCCCTGGCCGGCGACCGTGCCTTCTCGGTGGCGGGCCGCTCGGGCATGCAGGGCCAGTCCAAGTACCAGGAAGCGCTGACCGACTACTCGACCGCCCTGAAGGCTAATCCCCCCGCCACCGAAAAGGCGGCGATCAGCGCCGCCCTGGCGCAAGTCTATCAGGCCCTGCACCAGACCCCGCAGGCGATGGCCGCCTACGAGGTCGCCCTGAAGTCCCGCGACGATGCCTCCCTGGAGCTGACGCTGGGCAAGATGTACCTGGACGACAAGCAGGCGAACAAGGCCATCCCCCACTTCCAGCAGGCGTCGAGCCTGGCCTGGAACGACCAGACCACCCATATCCAGCTCATGATGGACTATAGGCAGGCGAATCGCCCCGACCTCGTCGCCAAAGAAACCGACTGGCTTAAGACGTATGCCATCGCCCACCCCGCGCCGACGAGCCAGGCGGGGATGCCGGGGATGATGCCCGGAAGCGCGGGCGCGGCGGGCGGCATGCCCGTTGAGATGCCGGGCGCCCCCGGTGCCCGGCATGCCGGCTCGATCCATGTGACGCCCTCGGCGATGCCCAAGCGACCCGCCGCGCCAACGCAGTAGAAGACAGCAAAAGACGAGAAAGGAGGCCGGGCGGCGTGGGGAGGGCGAATACAAGCCCCGCCCCTATGCCGACCGGCCTTTGCGCCGCAAGAACACCCATGCCCGGAACACTCTACATCGTCGCCACACCCATCGGTAACCTCGAAGACATCACCCTGCGCGCCCTGCGCTTGTTGAAAGAGGCCGACCTTGTGGCCGCCGAAGACACCAGGCACACCCGCACCCTGCTGTCCCATTTCGAGATCGGCACGCCGCTCATCGCCTACCACCAGCATTCCGAGGCTGGGCGGGTGGAGAACCTGATCCGCCGCCTGCTCGAAGGCCAGACGGTCGCCCTCGTCACCGACGCCGGCACGCCGGGCGTCTCCGACCCCGGTGTCGAACTCGTCCGCGCCGCGCTCGCCGCCGAGATTCCCGTCGTCCCCATCCCCGGCGCGAGCGCCGTGCTGTGCGCCCTCGTCGGCAGCGGGCTGGCCCCGGCCCGCTTCGCTTTTGAGGGGTTCCTGCCGCGCACCAAAGGGCCGCGCCGCGCGAAGCTCGCCGTTCTGGCCCGCGCCGAGACCCGGACTTTGGTCTTCTACGAGTCCCCACAGCGCATCGCCGAGACCCTGCGCG
>JANOOM010000574.1:0-1515 GCA_031421335.1 Armatimonadota bacterium | reverse complement strand
AGGGCGAGGAACCGCAAGGGCCGCAGCCTGCCTTCCGTCGCCGACCCGAAGATCCAGAGGAACAGCATGTTCCCGATCAGGTGCAGGGGCGACCCGTGCAGGAACATGGCTGTCAGCAGCGTCAGCGGGCTGAAGTTCATGTGCGTGAACGCGAACCGCTGAACGACCGCCTCGCGCACATGCAAATAGTGGTGTGGGTCGCAGGTGAGGGCGAAGATGAGCGTGTTGAGGACGATCAAGCTGACCGTCGCATAGGGGAAGACCGGCGACGGGTTTTTGGCCCGGTAGGGGACGACGAATAACATGGATGGTGCCTCCAGATGAGGTCTAAGGTCTCAGTGGTGGTGGCCAGCGTCCCCACCGCCGGAGTCGTGGCCGCCCCACTGGTCGCCTCCTGAGTGTGAGGCGGCTACATCAATCACATCATGCGAAGTGAACGAGACGTTGCCGTGGAATAGATGTTCAGCGACCTCCGCCCGCGTCTGCCAGTAGCTACATTCTTCCCCCAGGCCCACATGGTAGGCATCGAATGCTTCTTGGCCGCAGAAGACGGACAGCGCATAGCAGAGATCGTCCGTCGGCAGGCCCGCTTCTTTCGCGGCTTCCTTTACTTGTTTCGGCGTGTAAAGCTCTGACTTGCCGTAGCGCTGCGCCAGCAGCGGCCCGATGCGGGTCAGGTAAGACTTGATGGTGCGACGCTTACGATAAGCGCGAATACGGCCAGCGATGTTGATTGCCATTGTCGCGCAGCTTTCACCGTCCAAGGGACGGAAGAGTCCGAAAGTCCTAACCGTGTAGGGGCGGGGTCCCCCCGCCCTCTGTGTCCTACTGCGATTCTTGGCTTGGTTCCTTGTCGGCCCCCCGCTGCTTCGGTTCCCCCAGAATTGGGGGCTAAGGGGCTTCCTTTCGACCTCCTTCAAGAAGCCGCCCCTTCTGCCATTCGTTGGTCACTTTGTTGGTCAGCCAACCCGAGGCGGCAAAACAGCAGGGAAGAAGGAGGCTGTAGCCAATCACATGCAGCCAGGAAGGCCGGTCGAGGATCGTCTTGACCGCAACCGAGGTGGCGGCAACAATAGCGGACACAGTCGCGCAGATAATCAGCCAGCGAAGACGGCGAGTAGCGCCCCTTTTCGGGCGACTGGAAGAGTCAGAGTAGCGGAAGTTTGTGAAGAGAGCGGACATGAAAGACGCCTGTGTTAATACCATGACCCAGGTGGCCGGGCCTGGATGGGGGTAGATCAGTTCCCGAAGCCAAGCACCCGTTGAGCACATTCAAACCATCTGGCCGACCCAAACCAGGAACCAGTTGACGCCGTAGGTCTTCATCCGCCCCTCCTCGCCTCACCCGTTTCCCGGAACCACGCTCGTAATCATGTGCTGGAAAGCGGGCTTCAGGACCGCCCAGTTGCGCTCCGGCGCGATGCAGATCACCGTCATCTCGCGCTGGCCGCCCAGCATCGTCGCCCGGTAGCCGTGGATCTTGCCCTCGTCCGCCGTCCACTCGGACACGCGGGC
>JANOOM010000573.1:0-6037 GCA_031421335.1 Armatimonadota bacterium | reverse complement strand
GGGCGAGGGGCGCGCACTCGGCGTCTCCCAGGCCGCGCATAGCCTGGGACGCCGCGCGCGTTTCGGCGGCCTTAGCCTTGAGGATGGCGGCGTGGCGCGACAGGGCGGCGGCATCCTTTGTCAGCGCGATCGCCGCTGCGTGGCTGGCCCGGACGACTTCTTTGAGACGTTTTTGGTCTTCAGGATCGCTTTTTTCGCCCATAATCTTATCATACCATTAGTGAGAGCTTTTTGGTCAACACCAGGCCTTCTGCGATAAAATAGTTTTAACAGGACGAAAAATAAACAGCTGTGCTGTTATGAATACTGGATGGGTGGGTAGAAGGTGCCCAGTTTCAAACAATCCGGAGGGGATTGCGTCTTCCGGGCACGATAGGATGGACATGAGCAAACAGGTCTTGGTCACCGGCGGCGCGGGCTTCATCGGCTCGCACGTCGCCTGTGAGCTGCGGCGGTGGGGGTACGCCGTCTACCACTCCGGCACGGCGCCCTCCGCTTCTTCAATGTGTTCGGCACTGGTCAAGCGCTTTCCAACTCTTGCGCCGCCGTGCTGGCGATCTTCGCCTCGCGCTACTTGAACGGGCGGCCCCGGTCACCCTCGATGACGGCCGGCTGTGGCCGGAGATCTCGGGCAAATACTGGGCCGGCGACATCCGGCACTGCTTTGCCGCCGTTTCCGAGGCCCGGCGTGTCTTGAGATATGCGCTGCAACACTTTGGAGGACGGACTGCGGGAGATCGCGGGCTGGCTGGAAGGTCAGGTGGCCCAAGACCGTATCGCCGAAGCGGGCGCGGACCTGGAGAAAAGGGGAGTGACAGTATGAATCATCTGCAAGGCCCCATCTTGATCACGGGCGGCGCGGGATATAGCGGTGCCGCTGCCGTTCGAGGCGGCAGACATGGATTTGGCGGTTCAGCCGATCCATCAGACCATTGGATCGCCGCCGGTCCGTCAGAGGCTAAGGCGACGGTGCGGCCAATGCCCGAGTTTGCGCCGAGGATGAGCGCGACGCAGCCCTTGAGCTTCTCGCTGCCGATATCAGTTGTCCTCGCCGTAGTTGGGGCAGGGGTCCATCTCCTATTCGGTGCCGGACAGCGCGATCGCGTCGGTGCCGGAGGGCGGCCCCAGTTCCTAGATCTTCGGGGCCTGCGGTTCTAAAGGTGTGATCGTTGGGTCTTTCCCTGCATGCGAAGTTTGTTCCGTCTAACAGGGGGCCGTCTGTATCTTATGAAAGGCCCCTTCCATCCGGCGGTGGATGCTCTCCAGCCAGCGGCTCGGGTGGGAGAGCGAGAGGGCCGGAGGGTGGGTGATCAGGCTGCGGATCGCCAGCCGGGTCTGAGCACCGTTCGGAGTCTCGCGCTCCAGCGTCAATATTTCGCGCGGCGTCCGCCAGACCGTCTTCTGGGGGCCATCCGGGAGAACATTGGCCGCGAACTCGAACTGGTAGTTCAGGAAGAGCGTCTGGACCCGGCGCGGCTGGGCGGCACCCTGGTAGGCGGTCAGGGCGCGCGTGATGCAGCCCGCGTGGGCCTCCACATCCGCGTGCGCCGAGGCGCCGCCAGTTGGCCCGCTCAAGACTGCCAGGTAGTTCGGCTCGAACCACAAGAACGGCTCGGTGACGCCTATGATATCGGGGAAGGCTTGTGCCAGGCTATCTTCGACGCGTCGCTCCGTCTGATCCTGCCAGTCTGGTCCCGACTCGAACCAGAATTCGCATTCCGCTTTCGTCAGCCGGGGATGGAAAGATGGGATCGGCTGGGATGAGATCATGGTCGGCTTCTCTCCTGGGCGGTTCGCATTGCTGTGTTGGTGTTACCACAAGGCCAAGAGAGTCAAACCTATCGGCTGTCAATAGTTGCTTTTAGTTGTTTATAATGTGTATGACAAGAAACGGAAAAAGGCGGCGGGGGCTGAGCAGCCCCCGCCGCCTTTCGCACGGACTGGTGGAAACGTTACGGCTTCTTGACGAACTTCATCGCCACCGAGTTCATGCAGTAGCGCAGGCCGGTCGGCTTAGGACCGTCGTTGAAGAGGTGGCCGAGGTGCGAGCCGCAGCGGGCGCAGACGACCTCGTCGCGGCTCATGCCCAGGCTGTCGTCGGTCTGTGTGAAGACGCTGGTCTTAGACATCGGCTTCCAGTAGCTCGGCCAGCCCGTACCCGAGTCGAACTGCGTTTCAGTCGTGAACAGCTCGTTGCCGCAGGCGGCGCACGTGTAGAAGCCCTTGTCCTTGGCCTCATACTGGCCGGAGAAGGCCGGCTCGGTGCCGGACTGGCGCAGGACGTGGAACTGGGCGGGGGTGAGGATTTTCTGCCACTGGGCGTCGGTCTTGACGACGGCGTAGTGGCGGGCGGGGACGGGCTTGGCGTTAGCGGCGCCGATCAAGCCCGCCCGGCTTAACAGCAGCGCCCCGCCGACGGCGGCGGTGCCGAGGAGGGAGGAACGCAGGAAGTCGCGGCGTGTCAAGTTCATGATTTAATACCTCTTACACATATGTAACAGTTTTGACGGGCGAAAAGTTTCATTTCCCGATGCCGTCGGGCAGGCCGAAGCGGGCCAGATAGGACCGGCAGAACTCCCAGAACTCAGCAGGCATCGGGATGGGACGGCCGGTGGAGCGGCGGACGAAGCAGCCGCTCTGCTCGGCGCGGGCGTATTCCAGGCCCGTCTCCGGGTGGAAGAAGCGCAGGGCGAGCGACAGGGCCGACCGGCCGACGTGCGTCACCCAGACCCGCACCGTGACCGGGTCGGACAAGCGGATGGGCCTCTTGTAGACGATCTCGGTCCGGGTCAGGGCAGCGGCGATATCGGCGGCATAGAGCCGGTCGGGCGGCCAGGCGCTGGCGCTCTGGAAGGCCAGCCGTCCATCTTCGAGCCACCGGATGTAGACGACGTTGTGCGCGATGCCGGATGGGTCGAAGTCATAATACTGCGGGTTCAAGCGCAGCTCAAAAAGGTCGCCCCCAAGGATGTCACCCACCGGTCTTCTCCTCTAATATTTCTTGAAGTGTGGCCGCGAGCAGCGCGGCGAGATTTGCGACGGCGTTCCGATGCATGATCTCCTGGCCGTGCGAGTTTTCCGCCGCGAAGGCCAATGTGATGGGCCGCGCCACCAGGCCATGCGAGGCCGCGCAGGAGGCGTCGCTGCCCCCCCGCGACAGGGCCTGAAAGTGGGGTGACTGGCCGATGGACCGGGCGGCACGCGCCACCAGATCAATGTCGCGTGCCTGCATGGCGCTGTAGCCATCGTTCACCCATACGGTCGGCTGGTCGTCCAGCGCGAAGGGGCTTTCCGGCACGCGCGGGCCGATCTCCAGCGCGATCCCTACCGAAGCGGGCCGCTGACGGAGCAGCCACAATGCCCCGTGCCCACCCACTTCCTCGGCGGCCGTCGCCGCGAACAAGACGCGCTCGGGGTCCATGGCCTTGACGTCGTCCCGTTCCAGAGCCAGCAGCAGAGCGGCGAGGTCCGCCCGGTCGTCTAGGAACGGGGCCGAAACGAAGTCGCCCATCTCCGTCACTGTCCGCCGCGACGGGTGCAGAACGACGCGCGTCCCGGCCCGGACGTTCCGCGCCGCCAGTTCCTCGATGGTCAGTCCGGTCCAGACGCGGGCGTCCCCCCAGGACAGGGCCCGCTCCCGCGCCTGGGCTGCGCCGCTACCCTTGTCGTTGGTGTGGATGCTCCCGAACGATAAAATGCCCGTCAGCGCCCCGCCCGAAGCCAGAATCTGCACGGGCCCCTCGCCCCACTTCCACGGGTACGCGCCGCCCAAAGAGGTCACGGCCAGCCGCCCGTCGGCCTCGGCCCCGACGACGAGCAGCGCGATCTCGTCCAAGTGCGCCATCACCACGACATCGGGGCGGGCGGGGACACGCGCCGCGCCGGGCAGGGCGAGGAGCAGGTTTCCCCGCGCGTCGGTCTCGGTGAGGCACCCGAGCCGGTCGGCGTGGGCGGCGACGGCCTGACGTATCAGTTCTTCCTGCCCCGGCGGGCCGGGGACGGCGATGAGTTCGCGGACGAGGTCAAGGGCGTCGGTCATTGGGTCAGGCTCCGTGCGGGCGGTTCGGGTTCTGTCTCCGGGCGGGCGGTGTCAGGAGTTCGTTTTGACAAAAAACGTGATGCGTTTTCTTGCGCGGGGCTTCCCGCCGACTGGACGCGGTAGAGGCGGAACGTGAAGAAGAGGCAGGAGGTTCGTTCTCGCATTTTTTGTGTTCGCGCCATATGCTCGTTGCTTGTTCCAGTTCGTTTTCGCATTTTTCGTTGTTTGGTTGGCCGCGTTGCTTTCTGAACTTTGTCTAATTGTCTACTATTGTACCCGATGTGGCGGGACGAAAATACGACCGCGAAAATGGGTTCAAGACGAGTGAATAAATTCACTCGCTGACGTCGGACCTGTCCAAGGGACAGAAGGAGTAGATGCGGAAGAGGGCGAGAGGAGAGAGGGTAAGGACAAGCCCCACCCCTACACGACACCCGTAGGGGCGGGGTTCCCCCGCCCTTCTTATATCCTGGCCCTGCCCCTTGTCCGTGCGATGTCTTGCATCCCCTGGACGCTGGGTACTTCTGAGCCTCGGGTTTCAACCTGTGGCTCACGTTAGTAGGGCAACAAGTTTTGTTCGCTGGTTGCTGATCGCACCGGCACTTATGGAAGTCACCATTTGAAGCTCGCACCGAAGATGGTGTCGCCCCCTTCGTCGCCATCCCACTCGCAGCGCTCCACCGTGCCGACAGTGTCAGGGATTTCTGCCTCCATGGCACACGAGACGCAGGTGGTCGCCCCTCGGTCCAGAACTTCCCAGCTTTCCACGAAGTCGTCCGACTCGATCAGGGTCGCGGCGTCACCTGAAGATAAGGCCACGAAGTTCTCAGCCACGATGCGCTGACGGAACTCGTCATGCCCGCAGTTCCAGCAGTTCCACTGCTGCGTTGACTGGTTCCAGATCATCTCTCTTGCCGTTGTCTCTTCCGCCATGTTGTTGTCCTCAGTAGCCGATGAGCAGGATGCCCTTCAATGGCAGTACGATGCGGTTGCTGATATACATGGTTTCAAGGAAGCTGTAGATCAACTTGAAATCATCCTGGGTTTGGTAGCTGTTTCTGACGGCTGATACTAGGTATTCAACGCCATACATCATGCAAGCCTGAAAAATATCTTTCAGAAATTGGTAATTTTTGTAGGCTCTACCGGCCTCTACTTCAAGCACGATCTCCCCATCTGTGCTGACGCCGTCCGCATAGAACGCCTTGTCGATCTTGTTGTCCAGACCGAACAAGACAGGGACGGGGATTTTCTCATCCGTCTTCTTGCCGGCTTCAATCAGCATTCCTACCTCAAGCAATAGTGGTCGCAGGATCGCCAGAACCTGATCACTCGTCAGAAAGCAGGTGTCGGAGGTTATGCGGTCGTCCACGGCAACAAAGCAGTCAACAATAGCCTGTATTGGCTCCGTGATGCCGATTGAGCGCGGGAAGAATTGGTACTTGATCATGGGTGTTGATTTCAGTTGATTAAAGTATGGTTGCCCCCGTTTCTGCATCGCCAGTATTTTCTCCTGCAAGAAGCGCGCCAACTCATTCAATGCAGCAGCGAGGCGATGGAGGGGAGGAACTTCTGAGAGGCAGAAGGATCGGTGGCGTGGAAAAGGGACGGGGTTGCTGGGAGGAAAGAGCAGCCACAAAGACGCTCGGACCTCGTCACTCCCCCACCCACCCTCGCACGATCGCATCGCTCACCTTTGCCACGCGGGCCATCTCGCGGACGTCGTGGACGCGGACCATGTCGGCTCCATAGGCGATGCTGAGGGCGATGGTGGCGGCCGTGCCGTCTTTGCGGTCGTTGGGGTCGTCGGTGCCGAGGATCTTGCCGAGGAACTTCTTGCGGGAGGCGCCGACGACGAGGGGCAGGTCCAAGGCTTTCAATTCGGGCAGGCGGCGGAGGAGTTCTAAGTTGTGGGCAGCGGTCTTGCCGAAGCCGAGGCCGGGGTCGAGCCAGATCCGGTCGCGGCGGACGCCCTGTTCTTCGGCGTAGGCGATCTGG
>JANOOM010000572.1:0-4006 GCA_031421335.1 Armatimonadota bacterium | reverse complement strand
GGCGCGATGAATCGCGCCCCCACACGGATCGCGCCTTGCTCGACTCTAATCCCAGATCGGCCGCCCGTTGCGTGGCCACTTGGTCACCTCGTTCAGCCGGGCCATCTCCTCCTCGGACAGGCGGTAGCCCGCCGCGCCGAGAAGGTCCGTCATCTGCTCCGCCGTGTTCGCGCCGATGATCGGGGCGGTGATGACCGGGTTCGTGAGCTGCCAGGCCAGCGCCGTCTGCGCGACCGTCTTGCCGTGCGCTTTCCCGATTTCGTCCAGGGCGTCAATGACGGCCCAGCCCTTCTCGTTGCCGTAGTTTTCCAGGTTTCCACCCGCCCGGACGCTCTCGGGGCGCGCGCTGTCCCGCCGGTACTTACCGGTCAGAAAGCCACCGGCCAGCGGCGAGTACGGGATGACGCCCACGCCGTGGTGCTTGCAGAAGGGCATGGCCTCGTACTCGAACAACTGCCGCTCCACCAGCGAATACTGGGGCTGGTAGCAGTCGAAGCGGGCCAGGCCGTGCTTGTCGGAGGCGGCCTGCGCCTCCATCAGACGCCAGGCGGGGTAGTTGGACGCGCCGATATACAGCACCTTGCCCGCCCTGACCAGATCGTCCAGGGCGGCCATCGTCTCCTCGATCGGCGTGTTCAGGTCCGCCCAGTGGCACTGGTAGAGGTCGAAATAGTCGGTCTGGAGCCGACGCAGGCTGTCCTCGCAGGCGGCGACGATGTGGTGCCGCGACAGCCCCTCGCCGTTCGGCCCCTCCCACATCCTGCCGCGCACTTTGGTGGCAAGGACCAGGTCGCGCCGGACGTTCTTGCCCTTCAGCCAGCGCCCGATGATCTCTTCGGTCTTGCCGCCGTAAGAGGCGTCGCCCGCCCAGGTCGTGTAAATGTCGGCGGTGTCAATGAAGTTGCCACCGGCCTCCCAGAAAGCGTCCATCACCTGACCGGAGGCGTCCTCGTCCGCCGTCCAGCCGAACTGCATCGTCCCCAGGCAGATTTCCGAAACCATCAGGCCGGTGCGGCCCATCTTGCGATATTCCATGTTTACCTCTTTGTGCAAAGTACGAGTGACGTTAAGTTCGTGATAACAGGCTGGTTTCCCTGCTGAGAATGGGGAGAGTGCAGGGACATTCAGTTCTTTGCAGGCGACTAAAGTCGCGCCAACAAAGGCACGAAGTCCGCCTTCGCGGACTAGGACTGCCCTAGACTCCATCTTAACCTGCGGAGGCAGGTTTTGTGAACTTGTTGGCGCGGTTTCAACCGCCCAGTAGGAGAACTGAATGACCCCGGGGAGAGTGCAGAAGCACGAAGCAGCCGACGGGTTCAGAGAGAAACGAGGAATTGCCTACTGACGTTACGCAGTGGCTTTGGCAACTGGGGCAGCCGGGAGAGTGACTCGGACGAGCGATCAGGACGAGTGATCAGAGCGAGTGATCAGGACGAGTGATCAGAGCGAGTGATCAGAGCGAGTGAATGAATTCACTCGTCTTCACTCCTGGTCGTATCACTGCCCTTGCGGCTTCAGGTTCTCTAAGCGGGCCGCCCCCGCGCCCATCCAGCCGACCATGGCGATGCCGCCCGCCGCATGCTGGCCGTCGTGGGGCAGGTGAAGCAGATGTGTGGCGATGGAAATGGCGACCATGGCCCCGACCATTAGGAGACCCAGAGGCACAGGAGGCCGAACGGCACCATGACGAGCAGGGCGACGGCAAGGCAGGCCAGAAAAGATACGGCGTTCACGGACACCCTCCTACTGCGCTCTTCGTTCAAAGGGCGCACTAAATCCACGTTCGACGTTGACGCACCGGAAGCCTGCCGGAAAACCTTGTGAGTCCCCGCCCTTTACGGGACTGAGACTTTATGCTATCATAGCTCCAACCGCCAAGTCTTAGTTCGCCGCCGACACAGGAGTTCCTTGCCATGACCATTTCCCGCCTCGCGCCCGCCCCGCTAAAGGCCGTCACCATTGACGGCCCCTTCTGGCGGGAGCGTCTGCGCGTCAACCGCGAAGTCACCATCCCGACCGAGTACGACCAGTGCAAGACGACGGGGCGCATCGAGGCGCTGACATTGGCGCCCGTCCCCGACCAGCACATCTTCTGGGACTCGGACGTCGCCAAGTGGGTCGAGGCGGCATCGTACAGCCTGGCGACGCACCCCGACCCGGACGTGGACGCCCGGCTGGACGAGGTGATCGGGATGCTCGCGCGGGCGCAGCAGCCGGACGGGTATCTGAACACCTACTTCACGACCGTCGCGCCCGAGCGGCGCTGGACCAATTTACGGGATGACCATGAATTGTACTGCGCCGGGCATCTGATCGAGGCCGCCGTCGCCCACTTCGAGGCGACCGGGAAGACGAGCCTGCTGGACGTCATGCGCCGCTACGCGGACTACATCGGTGCGGTCTTCGGGCCGGGGGAGGGGCAAAAGCGCGGCTACTGCGGCCATGAGGAGATCGAGCTGGCCCTGGTCAAATTGGCCAAGGCGACGGGCGAGGACAAGTATGAGCGACTGGCCCGATACTTCGTTGACGAGCGCGGCCGGCAGCCCCACTACTTCGACCAGGAAGCGCGGGAGCGCGGCCAGGACCCTGGAGAGTTCTGGGCAAAATCATATGAGTACAACCAGGCGCATGTCCCGGTGCGTGAGCAGAGCGAGGTCACCGGCCATTCCGTTCGGGGCATGTACCTATACTCAGCCATGGCCGACCTTGCCGGGCGCACGGGGGATGAAGCGCTGAAGGCGGCCTGCGAGCGCCTGTGGTCACACCTGACCTCGGCGCAGATGTATGTGACGGGGGGGATCGGCGGTTTCGCCTCCAACGAAGGCTACGGGGCCGACTACGACCTGCCCAACCAGACCGCCTATGCCGAGACCTGTGCCGCCATCGGCCTGGTCTTCTGGGCCTCCCGCATGGTGAACTTGGACTGCGACGGCCGCTACGCCGATGTCCTGGAGCGTGCCTTATACAACGGCGTCCTCAGCGGCGTCTCGCTCGACGGCACGAAGTTCTTCTACGACAACCCGCTGGCGAGTGTCGGCACCCACCACCGGCAGGACTGGTTCGGCTGCGCCTGCTGCCCGCCGAACATCGCCCGCCTGCTGGCCTCGCTGGGCCAGTATGTCTACTCGCAGGGGGCCGAAGATATCGCCGTCCATCTGTACGTCCAGGGCAGCGCCGACTTGACCGTCGCAGGGTTGCCTGTCACGCTTTCGCAGGCGACGGACTACCCCTGGGATGGCACGGTCACGCTGACGGTCGCGCCCGAGCAGCCCACCACCTTCCGCCTGCGCCTGCGCCTGCCCGAGTGGTGCCGCGCGCCGCGCTTGTCGCTGAACGGCGAAGTCCTCTCCCCAATGATCGAGACGGGCTATGCTGTCATTGAGCGCGAGTGGCGGGCCGGGGACACGGTGACTTTGGAACTGCCCATGCCGGTCGAGCGCATCTATGCCAGCCCAAAGGTGCCTCAGGACCGGGGGCGCGTCGCCTTGCAGCGCGGGCCGGTCGTCTACTGCCTGGAGTCCGCGGACAACGGCGGCGACCTGGACGCGCTCACCCTGCCGCGCGGGGCCGCCCTGGAAGCCGCCTTCGAGCCGGAGACCTTGGGCGGCGTCACCATCCTGCGCGGGCAGGCAGGACACATGACGACGGGGAAGTTCGGGCCGCTCTATCGGCAGGAGCCATTTGCCGCTGCGCCCATCACGGTGACGGCGATCCCCTACTTCGCCTGGGACAACCGGGAGGCCGGGGAGATGCTGGTCTGGATGCGGGAAGGGTAAGGGAGCACAGCGATATAATCGTTGAGACAGACGAAGACGGCACAGAATATCTCTACTGGCAGTATAAAGGTGCCCTCGGCCAGAGAACTGACTTCAATATTGCAATGGTCGGAGGCAAGTGGTCTGCCGCCTGGACAGCCCATTACCCTCTCGAGTGGCCGAAGATGAATGAACCAGAAGGATAAGAGCGACAGCGCAATGAGCGGGCGACTGAAGTCGCGCCAACAACT
>JANOOM010000571.1:0-7600 GCA_031421335.1 Armatimonadota bacterium | reverse complement strand
CCGGACGACATCGGCACGACGGTCTATATGACGGCGCTGACCAAATGCTTTCCAGGCCGCCTGCCGGGCAAGAGTACGGACCGCGCCCCATCGCCTCGGGAACGCGCGAACTGCCGGCCTTGGCTGGACGCGCAGTGGCAGCTCATCCAGCCGCGCGTCGTGATCCTGTTCGGCAAAATGTCCATTGACACATTCCTGGCCCGGATGCCTTTGGAGCAGGTAGTCGGGGGGACATTCGAGCGGGACGATGTCACCTATGTTCCCCTGCCCCACTCCTCGGGGGCGAGCACTTGGCTCAACGACGCGGGCCACCGGGACCTTCTGGCCGAAGCCATCGAGCGGATACGCGAGCAGCGGGCGCGCGTTCTGGGGTGAGGTCCTTCTGCAACCTTTCCGCGCCGGCCGTGTCAAAGAAAATAAGACCATGATTTACTCCCTTTGTTCGGCACTTCTTTTGATCGGCGTTCTCGGCCTGCTGGCGCAGGTGCTTCTTGGCGGCGCCCACGCCGGACACATGGGACACGGTGGGCACGCAGGTGCGAGTCATGGCGGTCACGCCGGACACGGCCACGCCGGCTCGGGCCGCGCCTCGTCGCCGCTGTGGACGCTGCTGTCGCCGCTGGCATTTTTTAGCCTGTGCCTCGGGGCGGGCGCGACGGGGCTTCTGCTGAAACACCTGCACCTACCGCTCGGCCTGGTCGTGGGGGCGGTGCTGCTGGGCGGGGCAGTCTTTTATGGGCTGATTATCCGGCCCCTCTGGAACGTCTTATTCCGATTCGCTTCCACGCCCAGCACGTCCCTGGCCGGGACGGTGGCGCACGAGGCCGAGGCGCTGACCCGCTTCGACGCGGCTGGGAAGGGCCTGGTGCGCGTCACCGTTGACGGTCAGCTTGTCCGCATCCTGGCAACGCTGGAGCCGGAAGACCGGGCGGTGGGCGCCGTCCGCCCCGGCGACCGGCTCACCATCACGAGCGTGGACGGCCACACCAACTCTTGCCGCGTGGCGCGGCTCTAGCAGTCGCCAGAGGAGAAAACTAGTGAACCAGACAATCCAGACCATCGGCATCGTCGTTGGCGTCATCATCTTCGCCTTGATCCTCCTCCCGGTCATCATCAGCCGGTTCCTGACCACGGTGGACGCGGGCACCATCCGGTTGGTCTCGCGCTTCGGCGGCAGCACCTCCATCTATCGGGGCCCGGGCAAGGCCATCGAAGTGCCGCTGATGACGACCAGCACGACCATCCCGTCCAAGGCCATCAACATTGACCTGGACATCGCCGACCAGACCGCGGACGTTGACCGGGCGGGCGTCCCCAAGCCGATCAAGGTGCGCGTGCTGGCCTCGGCCATCGTCTCGGTCGGCGACTCCGACGAGATGATCACGACCTCGGCCAACAAGTTCTTCTCAAAGCCCCAGGCCGAGCAGACGGCGACGCTCTCCGACCTGCTGACCTCCACCGGGCGGCGGGCGGTCAACCTGCTCAACCATGACGAGCTGTTTTCGTCTAAAGGCCAGCGCGACATTTCTACCCTCGCGCCCGGCTCGGACGTGGCCCGTTCCATCGCCGCCGTGCCGGTCGAGGAAGACGACCGGCTCGCCCTGATCATCAAAGGCGCCTGCTCCCGCGAGCTGCAAGATTTGGGCCTGGTGTTTAACTCCCTGAACATCAAAGAAGTCCAGAGTGAGGTCGCCGAGGCGCGGCGCCGCCAGTCCGCCGTCGAGGCCAAGGCCAACGCCGACATCGTCTCCGCCGACCAGGAGCGCCGGGCGCGCGAGGCGCAAATCGGGGCGGAGCAGGCAATCAACGACAAGCAGCGCGATCTGGAGCAGCGCAAGGCGCAGAACGCCGCCACGGTCGCCGAGGCCGAGGCCTTGAAGCAGTCCGCCCTGGCCGTCCAGCGCGAAGCCGAGCTGAAGGCCACGCAGATCGCCCAAGCGAACGCTGACGCCGCCCGCGTTCGCATCCAGGCGCAAGCCTCCGCCGACGCCGAGGCGGTCAAGGTCCGCACGCTGGGATTGGCGCAGGCCGACGCCATCCGGGCCGTCAACGAGGCCATCCAGCAGGGCGGCAACGCTTATCTCGCCTTGAAGCAGCTCGAACTGCTGCCGCAGATCGTCCCCTCCATCGCCGAGGCGCTGGCGAGCGCCAAGCTGATCAACATCAGCGGCGCGGGCGACGGGCGCGGCGCGGCGGGCAACGCGACGGACCAGATTACCGGCGTGATCCAGACCCTGCTGGCAACGCAGCTCGTGAGCGGCCAGTTAAGGCTGGACGCCCCCGACCAGGCGCTGGCCCTGCCCCGGCAGAACGGCGTCGAGCCGCCCGCCCTGGCGACGCCCGAGCAGGTGGCCTTGAGCGCGCGGAGGCGGTAGAAAGATGAAGTCAGCCGCTCGGTTCATCGCCCACCAGAGCGGCTGGCTCGTCCTGTTGCTGGTCCTATTCGCCCTGGCGAACGGCGCGTATGTATGCGAGGGCCTGTGGCAAGGAGGGGGGCTGTATGGCTACATCCTTGAGCGGAGCGCAAAGGGCGGACCACCGCGCATGGTTTCAGTCTGGGCCGCTTTCGTTCAGATGCTGGCGTGTGTGGGTCTTGCGTGTGTGCTGGTGATCTTCAGTCGGCGGTACAGAGAAGTGCCGCGAGTTGCGGCCCAAGGTCCCATCAAGTTGAAGCAGAGGAAGCCTCCTCTCTCGGCGGGACGGAGACGGTAGAAGTAATGAGCTTCCCCAAAAGACGATGGGCGTGCGGACTGGCTGCCCTGGCTGCGGCAGGAAGCTCCGGGTGTTCCACATTCCGCCATGTCACAGTCACAACTTCTAACCCGGCCATCGCAGTCGGGAACTCGCCAAGCATCGGGACGACCTCGACCAGGAAACAGATCAACGCGTTCGTCGTGTACTTCACCTCCAAGGGATTCCCGGCCACCGATCTGCGCGCCGACTACTACCCATCTGGGCGCGTGAAAACCTTCCACTATCACGCGAGCTATCAGCATAGCACAGTGGCGGCCGACATCAACACGGCAGCGCGCACCAGTTCCACATCCGTTACGGAGGGCGACTCGAGCACGACCACCCGCTCTTATGACACGCCTTGACAGCGCCCCTCCCGCGCGGCTATAGTGAAAGCATGACCCGACGCTTGTTCTGCTTCCTCGGCCTGCTCCTGTGCCTCGTCCAAATTGCCCACGCCGCGCCGCCGCGCCGGATCGTCTCGCTGTCGCCCGGCACGACCGAGATGCTGTTCGCATTGGGCCTGGGCCACTTCGTGATCGGCGACACCGTCTACTGTGATTATCCGCCCGCCGCGAAGGCGGTCACCAAGATCGGGGACGTGAACACCAGCTACGAGAAGGTGCTGGCCCTGCGGCCCGACTTGATCGTCGCCGACGCCGTCGCGAACGGCCGGGCGGTGGCACGGCTGACGCAGCTCCACCAGCCCATTTTGGCCGTCAGCCCGACCTCGCTGCCCGCCGTCGAGGCCAGCCTGCGGCAGATCGGGGCGCGGACGGGGACCGGGCGGCAGGCCGAGGTGGTCATCGCCCGGATGGAGCACAAAGCGCGGCAGGCGGCACTGCTCGTGGCGGCGGACAAGCGCCCGCGCCCGCGCGTCCTGATCGTCGTGCAGGCAAGCCCCCTGTGGACGGCGGGGGCGGGGACGTTCTTGGACGATCTAGTCACGCGGGCGGGCGGCGTCAACGTCGGGGCCGCCGTGCGTGGGTACGGGACGTTCTCTCGGGAGCAGGTGCTGACGCACCCGCCGGACGTCGTGCTGGGCGACGCGGCCGTGCAGGCCGCCTTCCGCGCCGACCCGCTTCTGGGCCGCCTGGCCGCCGTGCACGCGGGCCGCTTTTACGCCCTCCCGGCTGACCTGACTTCGCGCCCCGGCCCGCGCCTGGCCGACGGCCTGCTGCTGGTGGCGCGGGCGCTGCATCCCAGATGACCCTCAAAGAACCGGAAAACCCTGTGTCCACCTCTCAGCCCGCCCTCCCGTTTCGGGAGGGCCGCCGCTCGCGGCGGGGTGGGTTCCCCTTCCTCCTGCTCCTGCTCCTCCTCCTCGTCTCCCTCGTCCTCGCCGCCGGCATTGGGCAGGTCCACCTCTCACCGCTCGAAGTCCTCCTCGCCCTTCGGCACGGCCCGCACGGGACAGGGGCCAATGGCGGCATCGTGTGGGACCTGCGTCTGCCGCGCATCCTGATGGCCGCCCTCGTCGGCGCTTCGCTCGCCGCCGCCGGCGTTGCCTTCCAGGCGTTGCTGCGGAACGAGCTGGCCGACCCGTACCTCGTCGGCGTCTCGGCGGGCGCCTCGGTCGGCTCTGAGGCCGTCCTGCTGGCGCACGGGGAGGCGGCTCTGGGCGGGGCAGCCCTCCCGGCGGCGGCATTCGGGGCGGCGGCGGCGGCCATGACCGTAGTCTACACTTTGGCCCGGCGGCAGGGGCGCGTCCTGGTGACCTCCTTGCTGCTGGTTGGAGTTGTCGTCAGCGCCTTCCTCGGGGGCGTTTCCATGCTGCTGCTCCAGTTCAGCCACCCCAACGACGCCCAGTATCTCCAGTTCCGATTGAACGGCTCACTGCAAGACACGACCTTTGCCCAGTGCGGCGTGACATTGGGCTTCTTGGTGGTCGGCCTGCTGACACTGTCTTTGGAGGTGCGGGCGATGAACCTGTTCGCGCTGGGCGAGGAGTCGGCGCAGCAGCTCGGCGTCGAGACGGAGCGGTTCAAGGCCATTCTGATCATCACCGGCTCGCTGCTGACGGCGGCGACGGTGGCCTTCGCGGGCATCATCGGCTTCGTCGGCCTGATGTCGCCGCACATCGCCCGCCGCCTGGCGGGGACGCCCGACCACCGAATCGTGCTGCCGCTGGCGACTTTAGGCGGCGCGGTCCTGATGATCTGGGCGGACACGGCGGCCCGGAGCCTCCTGCCCGACGGGCGCGAGCTTCCTGTCGGAGTCGTGACGGCCTTCTTCGGGGCGTTCTTTTTCATCTACCTGCTACGCCGGCAGCAGAAATAGATGCCCGCCACTCTCTTGACACGCCCCGCTCTGGTCGGTATAATGTTTTATCCCCCGCAATGGCGCGCGGCTTAATGTTAAGCAACACAGGAGCGCGCCGCCAGCCCCATGTCCCTCTTCGACCACTACACCCTTGACGGGTTCTATGACGAGATGTTTCTCCCCACGGGCCAGCCCCGCCCCCACTACAAGAGCCTGCACGCGACTCTGGAATCGCTGACAGCGCGCGACTTCAAGCAGCGCGCCCAAATGGCCGAAGTGAGCATGCTCAACCAGGGTGTCACTTTTACAGTTTATGGGGACAACCAGGGCCTGGAAAAGACGATGCCGGTGGACCTGGTCCCGCGCATCATCACGCACGGGGAGTGGGAAACCATCGAGCGCGGCCTGATTCAGCGCCTGCGCGTCTTGAACCTGTTCCTGCACGACGTCTACCACGATCAGAAGATCCTCAAAGACGGCGTCGTGCCGCGCGAGCTGATCGTCAATGCAAAACACTTCCGGCGCGAGTTCCTGGGGGCGCCCGTCCCCAAGGACATCTACGTCCACATCTGCGGCACCGACCTGGTGCGGGACGACAAGGGCGCATATTACGTCCTGGAGGACAATCTGCGCTCGCCGTCGGGCGTCTCGTACCTACTGCAAAACCGGATGCTGATGACGCGCATCTTCCCCGGCCTGTTCCGCGAGAACCGCGTGCTGGCCGTTGACCACTATACCTCCCAGCTCTTGACGAACCTGCGCTACATCTCACCTCGCCCTATCGCCGACCCGACGGTCGTTCTGCTGACGCCCGGCGAGTACAACTCGGCCTACTTCGAGCACGCCTTCCTGGCGCAGCAGATGGGCATTGATCTGGTGCAGGGCCGCGACCTGTATGTGGACAACAATCTGGTCTGGATGAAGACCACGCGCGGCGCGCAACGGGTGGACGTCATCTACCGGCGCATTGACGATGACTTTTTGGACCCGCTGACGTTCCGCCCCGATTCGAGCCTCGGCGTGCCGGGCCTGATCAACGCCTACCGGGCGGGAAACGTCGCCCTGGCAAACGCCGTCGGCACGGGCATCGCCGACGACAAGGTGATCTACGCTTATGTCCCGGCCATGATCAAATACTATCTGGGCGAGGATGCACTCCTGCCGAACGTCCCGACCTACCTGTCCGCCGACGAGAGCCAGCGCACGTTTATCTTGGAGAACTTGGACAAGCTGGTCGTCAAAGCCGCAAACGAAGCGGGGGGCTACGGTATGCTGATGGGGCCGCAATCCACGCGGGCCGAGCAGGCGGAGTTCGCCGAGAAAATCAAGGCCGACCCGCGCAACTTCATCGCTCAACCTCTCGTCCAGATCTCGCGTGCCCCTGCCTTCGTCCCGGACGTGGAGGGCTTCGAGGGACGCCATATTGACTTGCGGCCCTACATCCTGATGGGCGAGGAGATCACCATTATCCCGGGTGGACTGACGCGCGTGGCACTGCGGAAGGGTTCTTACGTCGTCAATTCCAGCCAGGGTGGCGGGTCGAAAGACACCTGGGTGCTGGCCCGGCCTGCCGGTCAGTCACAGTCGCAGCGGATGGGGAGCATGAGCCAGTCGCAGGGGCAGGGGTTCGGCGGGGCGAAGGAGACGCGGCCGGTGGAGGGCGCGGGAGAAGAGTAAAGAGCAATGAATGTTATCCCGCTCTGGTACAGGTTGCTTTTTGAGTTCAACTACGTCTTCCACAGCGTCGAAGATTTGCTGTTCCTCTTGCTCGCCGTTCTCATCATCGGGGCGGTCTCCCGGCCCGGCTGGCAGCATCATCTCCGCTGGGCAAGGCCGCTCGCCGCCGGCTCCATTTTGACTTGCTGCTATCGTCTCATCCTCGATTTGCGCCATTACTTCCACGTCATCAGCCCGGCAGTGTATGTTGCGGCCGATGTCCTGCTTTATCTGGCGGACGGTGCCTCCTTATACGGGACCTGGTTGCTCTGGCGGACATTGCTCGACTTGGCCCGCAACCCGGTCTCGCCCGATCCGCTGGCAGTGTCCCCGGCCCATCCCGGCGTCTGGCCCCCGGCCCCGGTCATCAAGTGACCGCATTGAGAATGCCGAGGAGGGCGCGATGAATCGCGCCCCTACATCTATGCTCGCTAGGAACCTCATTTATGCTCGCTCGTGAAGCCGACGCCATGTTCTGGATCGGGCGCTATGTGGAGCGCGCCGAGGCGACCGCCCGCATCGTGGACGTCCAGTACCACTCCGAACTCGAAGGCGCGTTCCCGCTCGCCGAGACCGGCGACGCCGACCCGTCCGCCCTGTGGGGTCCCATCCTCGCCATCTCGGGCGATGCCGATCTGTTCGCCAAACTCTATGCCGACAATCAGGTCGAGCGCAACGTGCTGGACTTCTTCGCCTTCTGCCGCGATCACCCGAACTCCATCACGTCGTGCGTCAGCCGCGCCCGCGAGAACGCGCGCGGGGTCCGCGAGATGATCTCCTCGGAGATGTACGAAAGCCTGAACATATTCTTCCTGGAAGTCACCCGGTGGAACGCGGACAAGATTCTGGAAAGCTCCCCGCACGCCTACTTCTCCCAGGTCAAGAGCGC
>JANOOM010000570.1:0-2035 GCA_031421335.1 Armatimonadota bacterium | reverse complement strand
CACGAGCTGCGCGTTTATCAGGAGTCGGTTGAGTTCAACCCGGAGCGCCTGGAAGAAATCGAGGCCCGCCTGGACCTGATCCGCACTTTGAAGCGCAAATACGGCGAGACCCTGGAAGAGATCATCGCCTACGCCGCCGAGTTGAACGGGAAGCTGGACGCGCTGGAGAACTCCGAGGCGCGAGAGGAAGAACTGACGGCGGACATCGGCAAGGCCGAGGCCAAGCTGAACACCGCCGCCGCCCGGCTGACGAAGGTGCGGCGGAAGGCCAGTGAGAACTTCGCCGCCGGAATCGCCCGCGAACTGTCGGATCTTGGGATGGCGGCCACGCAGTTTGAAGTCTCGATTGAAGCCCATCCTGTTACCAGCAAGGGGGCCGACCGGGTGGAGTTCCTGCTTTCGCCGAACCCCGGCGAGCCGCTGCGCCCCTTGGCGAAGATCGCTTCAGGCGGCGAGATGTCACGGATCATGCTGGCGATGAAATCCGTGCTGGCCCGGACCGGTGCGATCCCGACCATGATCTTCGATGAGATTGACGTCGGCGTCGGCGGCCGGACGGCGCAGACCATTGGGGACAAGCTGGAAGCCTTGGCACGGGAAGCGCAGATAATGTGCATCACTCACCTGCCCCAGATCGCCTCCCGTGCCGGGGCACACTTCTTCATCGAAAAGCAGGTCCACGAGGGCCGGACGACGGTTTCCGTCGCCCCCCTCGATTCGGAGGGCCGCGTTGATGAGATCGCCCGGATGCTTGGCGGCTCGCGCCGCTCCGAGGCGGTGGTCCAGCATGCCCGCGAGATGCTTTCGGCCACTTAGGCAGCTTAGGAATTTAAAGCCGTGTTTTTCAAGCGCGATGTCCTTTTGGCGCAGGAGTATTTAGGCTTCCTGCTGCTGAACATGTTCGACCTGTTCTTGACTGGCTATATCTTCAGCCACGGCGGCATGGAAGCAAATGGATTGGCGGGCTGGATCTACGCGAATTACGGCCACCAGGGGTTCGCGTTCTACAAATTTGGCCTGGTCATCATCGTCGTGCTGGCCTGCGAAGGTTACTCATTCAAGAACATCCGCATTTCCCGCAACATCGTCACCGGCGGCTGCCTCGTTTATCTGCTGGTAGTCTTCTGGGAAGTATTCCTCATCATCACCCAAGTTCATGGCCTTTCTTTCTGAAACAGACTTGACGATCCGCCCGGCGCGCGAGGCCGACCTGCCCGCCCTCACGGACATCTACAACGCTGCCGTCACCGGCACCGACTTCACCGGCCACCTCACCCCGTTGTCGTTGGAAGAGCGCCAGCCCTGGTGGCTGACTCATCAGGACCCGCGCTACCCCGTCCTCGTTGCTGAGGCGAATCAAGAAGTCCTCGGCTATGCTTCCCTGTCCCAATGGTACGATGTCCCCGTCTATTCTCACACGGCCGAGTCCTCGCTGTACCTCGCGCCCAATGCCCAAGGGCGCGGCCTGGGGACGACTCTGATGCGCGCCCTGCTGGACGAAGCGCGGCGCCTGGGCCACCACGTCGTGTTGTCCCGCATCTGGTCCGAGAACCTCCCCAGCATCGCCATGTGCCGCAAATGCGGCTACGAGACGGTGGGCGTCCAGCGCGAGATCGGATTCCGACACGGCAAGTGGGAAGACTGCGTGGTCATGCAGGTTATCCTCTAAATTTTTACGGCGCGGGCACCTGCTTCGGGAACGTCTTGACATGCCCGTCCACGAATAGCACGACGCGGGCGCAGGGCAGGTCTATCATCCCCTGGGGCGTCTCAGCAGGCGACTCGATCTTTGCTAGGGATGCGTTGGCGGGCAACAGATAGACGAAGCGATGGCTCCCCACCTGGAACACGTCCCTCGTTTTCAGGTAAGGGTAGATAGCGTCGTTTATCCCCTCTTTGGGTGGGTAATGCTCATCAAAATCCTGAGAATACTGGGTTAACGCCAGACCAATCTGCTTCAGATCGACTACCGCCAATTGGCGCTCCTCGGCGCAGGTCAATGTCAGGCCGACGGCCATCTTCTCGTTCGGGAGCA
>JANOOM010000569.1:0-15854 GCA_031421335.1 Armatimonadota bacterium | reverse complement strand
CGCCCCGGCCCTCCGTAATCGGCTGATTGATGAGCGGCGCGGTCACGACGCGGCCGTCCACGATGATACCGACGATCTGGCCCGTGTGGAACTTCGTGAACCGGGCGAGCTTGTCGGTCCCGGCGGGCGTGAACGTCAGGCTGAGGGCGACGGAGGAACCGCCGCTGGGCAGACTCGCCTCACACCGCGGCTCTAGATCGGCCTGGGTCACGATGACCGGCGAGTCTTGCAGCAGCAGGTTCCAGGCGCGCGCCTCGGCCTTGAGTTCGGCGGGCTTGCCCCTGTGCGCGGCCTCGTCGGCAGCGATGTGCGCGCCGTCGCGGAAGATCAGGCCGGGCTTCAGGCCGTGCCACGGGGCGGCGACGACGAAGGACGCCACCGAGCCGCTGCCGCCCGCTTCCCGGCTCATCACCACCCGAACGGGTGCGCTTGGGTTGGTCGGCGTCTGCACATCAGAAAAGTCGCGGTAGTCCATCGTGGCCGTCGGCCCACTTGACGCACGCGCGTGATGGGAACAGCCGCCTACGGGAACCAGCAGCAAGGACAGCAGGGCACACGGTCTCACGGCATCCTCCTAGCGGTCCAGCGCGGCCTCCACCAGATCGGCGCTGTGGGCGACGCCCGGCTCAGCCCGCATCCGGTCGCCCAGGTCGGCGGCGGCAGCCTTGATCGGCTGCGAGGCCAGGAGGCGCCTCAAACGCAGGCGCAGGCTGGCCGGAGAAAAGTCGGCGGGCAGCAGGCGCAGGCCCCAGCCCTCGCGCTGGACATGGGCGGCGTTCTCAAACTGATCAAAGCCGCGCGGGACGACGAGCGACGGGACGCCGTAGTAGCAGGCCGCCTGCGTGGTGCCGACGCCGCCCTGATGGACGACGGCGTCCATGAGCGGGAAGAGGTCGGCATAGGGGGCATAGGGGATGACCTGGACCCGCCCGCGCAGGCCGGCGGGCACGGGCAGATCGGCGGGGGCGCCGAGCAGGACAGCACTCCAGTCGGTCGGGACCAGTGCTTGCAGGGCGGTCGCCCAGAACTCGCCGGGGTGGTTGACGACCGAGGAACCGAGCGTGAACAGAATACGGGGGGAGGCCCCTCCCGCGCCCTCTTCTTCGGCTCCCCCGCTGGCTCCCCCAGGACTAGGGGCGGGGGGGCCGTCCCAACGGGCGTAGCCACCGACCTGGAACCAGCGGGGCCAGTCGGCGGGGCGGGGGAAGAAGGACGGGGACCACAGCCCCAGAGTCAGGCGGCGAGAGTAGGCGCCGCTGGAGATAACGTTGGGGCGAGGCGCGACGCCGAGGCTCTTGTATTCGGCGGCGGCTAGGGCGTCTAAATCGCCGAAGATGCGATAGCCGATCTCCCAGCCGAGCCGGGCCAGCCAGGCGGGGCAGCCCTTCCAGGCGACACCGGGAGGCGGATAAGTGCCGGTCTCGTGAATCAACGTCGCCGCGCTCGCACTGACCCAGGGTGTCCCGGTCCGCTCGGCGACGGCGGGGGCGGCAAGCTGGATGGTGTGAGAAATAAACAAGTCGGCCTCGCGCACCAGCGGCTCCAGGGCCTTGGTCGCCGGGACGATAGCGGGGATGAGGACTTCTTTGAACATGATCTGGACCGGCTCGGTCAGGTGAGCGGCGAGCATGCGCCGCAGCAGGTCCGAGTCCCAGTCCGGGTCTTTACCCGCGATTGTCGCCTCGAAGCCCAAGGCAGAAGCCCTGTCGGCAAACGAGGGGCTGACCGCCCAGGAGACCGTGTGGCCGCGCCGCCGCAGTTCCAAGGCCAGGGCCATGAAGGGGTTGAAGTCGCCGGTCGAGCCGAGCGTGTGGATCAGGATTTTCGACATTAGGCCCTAGTGTACCCGATGCCCGCCTTTCATGCCCGTCTTTATTTCCAAGTTTGGGTATAATCTCAGTAATATGAATGAACAGATCTTAGCGGAAGCGCGGCGCCTCGCGGATGAAGTTTTCCGGCCAAACGCCGAGCGCACCGATCAGGGCGATATCAATGGACAACTCGGCGAAAACGTCCGGATGCTGGGCGCGGCGGGCTACTTCGGGCTGGGCATCTCACCAGATTTCGGCGGGAAAGGCGCGGACGAGGCGACGCGGCGCGAGTATACGGAGCTGATGGCGTCGGCCTGCGGCGTCACGGCGTTCACGCAGCAGCAGCTCCATGCGGGCGGCGGCTTCGTCGGCGGCGCACGCTCCGAGGCCCTGCGGCGCGAGAAGCTGCCGCTGTTCGCCTCGGGGCGGGAACTGTGCGGGGTCGCCTTCTCGCACCTGCGCCGGGGCGGCCCGCCGATGGTGCGGGCGGAGCGCGTTCAGGGCGGCTATCACGTCACGGGCACGGCGCCGTGGGTGACGGGGTGGGGGCTGCTGGACTCGTTCATTTTGGGCGCGATGCGCCTGCCCGAAGAAGACCACATCTACTTTTACGTCCCCAAGACGGGCAACGAAGCGGGGATCACACCTGGTCCGCGCATCCCATTGGTCGTGATGAATGCCTCGGACACCGTCGAAATCACGCTCGACCTGTTTCTGCCGGACGAGCATGTTTTGTCCGAGCGGCCTGCCGAGTCACTGAAGCGCAGCGATTACTGCGGCATTTCGGGCCACGTCTATCTGCCACTGGGCGGGGCGCGCGGCAGCGTCCACTACCTGCATAACCTCGCCGAGAAGCGCGGCAATGAGATCTTCGCACATGCCGCCGAGGAGCTGACGCGGGAAATAAACGCCTGCCGCCATGAGGCGCTGGACTGGAACGGGGCCTGCGCCGACCAGGTGGATTACAAAGACCACGCCCTGCACGCCCGCGCCGCCGCCATCGTACTGGCCGTCCGGGCGGCCCACGCCACCGTCACGGCGACGGGGGGCGGGGCGCACCTGCTGGCCGCCCCGCCCCAGCGCCTGCTGCGGGAAGCGATCTTCTACACGACGATGGCGCAGACGCCGGACGTGCAGAACGGGACGCTGGACCTGCTGTTGTCGCCGGACTGTTGGGATCAGTCGTGAACTAGGTGCCGGCGGCGGGCGACACCTGCAAGGCCACGACTGTGTTGATGCAGTCCCAAGAGTGCAGGACGCCACTGGGCGTGGGCTGGAGCCACTGGTCCCATGAGAGATCGTCGGCACTACGCCGAACGCTCCAGGCGGTGTCGGCGTTCGCCTCGAACCAACCTGAATAGGTGTCCTGAAGGCGGCGGTCCCTCATGAACTTCGCGATCCAGCGCAGGCCGATTGAGTTCAAGCCGGAGTTGTTATCGCCCCCCGAGCCATACTCCGGCATGATCAGGTATCCACTCGCGGCGCGTTTCCCCAAATGGTTCATGGTGTAGTCGGCGGCAAGTTTCGCAGTGCCGATATCCCCTAGGAAGTTCGCCAGGCCGACAAACGTCCCCTGGTTGTAGGTGCTGGCCCAGGTGCCGACTTTGCCGGCCTTGTCAACCGCATCCGACACCGCCCCCGTTGAGGCGTCGAACAGGTGCGTCTTTTCCCAGGCGAACAGGTCCTCGGCTTTGGACAAGTAGCTGTCGTTGCCCAATGCCTTGCTCAGTAGAAAAGCGGCGATACCGGCGGGACACTCGATGCAGGAATTGTAGCTGGTGTTGTTCGTGGTCCAGTAGAGGGTGCCTCGGGCGGGGTCCCAGGCGCGGGCGAACATCCGGTCGAAGTTATCCTTGGCGATGGTCCGGAACGCGGCGTTCCCCGTGACCCGATAGCCGCGCGTGTAGGCGATGACGGCCCAGCAGATGTCGTCGTTGTAGATGTTGCTTGACCAGTCGGTGCCGTGGGCCTTGCTGAACCCGTTCAGCAGCGCGGCAACTTCGGTTTTGTAGGCGCCGCCGCTCCGATCGTTGGCATCCTCGATCCCCTCGATCTCCTCGACCTCCTGCCAAAAACCGGGGTCGCCCCCGTTCTGCCGGCCCTGGATGAAGGAGCCTCCCCCATTCGGACGGACAAAAGCTTTGAGGTAGGCGTTCACGGCGGCGTCGGCGCGGGTGACAGCACAAGCCGGACGGTCGGCGACGGCCATGAGCAGGCCGGAGGCCATGGTTCCCACAGCGAATAACTTCCCAAGATCACGAAAACGCAGTCGTTTCATCGTCTGTCTCCCCTTCTATTCATAGCGGATGTCGTCCAGATAGAACGTAACGGGCTTGCCAGTCGCGGCCAATGTCCAGCAGAAACCGGTCTTGATGCGGGACAAGTCCAGGCCCTTCAAGTCGAGCGTGTAGCGCTTCCATGCCTTCGTCAGCGCAATGCCCTCGAACTTGCCCCCGGCACTGTCCGAGTAGGTCTTGTCTTTGGTGATCAGGCCGAACTGGAACGCGACGACCTCACCGCCCGCCGCCCCACGCGCCCAGAAGGAGAGCTTGGCGGCGCCGGTCAAGTCCAGGCCACCGGGGTGGTCCCCCCAGTCGTTCGCACTGTCCTGCCAGACGACGCCGCCCCAGTTGTCGGCGGCTGCGTAGGTCACTTTGAGGCACGTCTTGCCGGCGCGCGGCGAGTCGGCGGAGATGGGGTCCATCGCGATGGCGGCGGTGTTGCCCATGTAGCCGGCGGGCGTGAAGGGCAGAGTCGTCTTCGCGCCGGCCCCGTACAGCACCAGGGGCAGGACCACCTTTTGAGCGGCAGGCTGGGTGCCGTCGGCCTGGACGAACAGGGGGACGTTAGCGACGGCGGCCTCGCCATGCATGTCCCGGACATAAGCGTAGAGCCGGTAGCCGCCCTTGTGGATAGGCATGGTCACGGTTGCGGCGGCGGGACTTGACGAAACAATCGCCTCCGGGTAGGTCGGCAGGGCGCCCTCGGCCCCGCCGCCGGTGTGATAAGTGACCGAGTCGGCCTGCAAGATCCACTCGACGGTCAGGGGATCTTTCTGGGGGTCCGAAGCGGCCAAAGTCGCCTTGATGGTGGCTCCGGGCGCGATTTGGTCCGGCCCGGCGACTGAGAGGCTGGTGATGGCAGGGCAGAGGCGCGTGGGCGCCTTGCCGGTCCAGAGCTTGGAAAGGGCGTCGGTGGCCCCCAGGCGGCTGCCGTCGGGCAGGAGCAGGCCGAACCAGGTCGTGGTCGCTTCCTGCTTATGGCCCCAGGTGAAGGCGTAAGAGCCGAGGCAGAGCGGCTGGCTTGCCACGCTCTTCTCGTAGGTGTCCCGGTAGAAGGCCGCTTTGGCCGTGCTGGAAGCCTCGAGGACGGCGCCCCAGGCGTTCGCCTTTTGTTCCCAGACGCCAGGCGGGCCGTACTCGGTGAGCATGAAGGGCTTGATTCCGCCCGCCGCCTTGTAGCGGGCGGCGATGGACGGGCCGCCGGCATAGCTGTTGATGCCGACGATGTCAATATCGGGGCAGAGGGCGTTGATCTGCTTGATCTTGTCGCCGCCGAGTTCCGCCACGACGGTCAGGGTGGGGTGGTTCTGGTCGAGGGTATGCGCCATCTTGGCAAGGTCCTCAATGGCCGCCCACATGTCGGCGTTGTCTTCCTCCCCCACTTCCATCTCGTTGCCCAATGCCCAGCACAGCAAGGCGGGCGAGTCGCGGTAGCGCAGGATGTCCTTGCGGACGGTCTCCTTCTGAGCGGCGACCTGGACGGCGTCGTGGTAGTTGAAATACTCTTTGTGCCCCAGCCAGACGCCGACCGTGACGGTCAGCCCCAAGGTCTGGGCCTCGGCCAGCTTCGATTCCAGATTGTCGGCGCCCCAGGTGCGGTACGAGTTGCCGCCCAGCTCGCGCAGTTGGGACTTGGAGTCATCGCCGCCTACACCCTTGACGACATAGGGCTTGCCGTTCCGGAGGAGCTGATAGCCCGCCTCGGTCTTGACGACTTTGACGGTGTCGGCGTGAAGGGCGACGGGGGCAAACAGGGCAAAAAGCAGCGGCAGCAGGGCAAAGGGGCGGGACGACATTGTGTTCCTCTTTTGGCGAGTCAGGTGGCGGCGGCGCCCGCGAGAACGGGGTGGGGACGGGGCAGCACGGCCTGGGTGATGATCAGGGAAACAAGGGCGGCCACGACACCGCACCAGAAGGGGGCATGGTAGCCGAAGTGGTGCCAGAGCAGGCCGCCGGCCACGGGGATGACGACGGCGGCGACATGATTCATGGTCTGGCCCATGGCGAGCGAGGGCGTCATCTCGCCCACCCGGACGATGCGGTTCAGGTAGGTCGTGATGCCGACCCCGAACGAGAACAAGACGCTGTCCACGACCCAGAGGACTTCCAGGACGACGACGCGCTGGACCAGGGCGTAGCCGGCGAAGGTCAGGGCGATGGCGGCGTAGTAGAATGACATGGTGCGCCGCTCGCCGAGGCGGTCAATGAGCCGACCGACGGGCGCGGCGACCAGGAGCGACAGGACGGCGTTGACCAGCATCAGGGTGCCTATCTGGGTGAGGTGGACGTGCCACTGCTGGACCAGCGCGAACAGCGCGAAGGTCGAGAAGATCTGGCGCCGGAACCCTTCCAAAAAGGTCAGCCCGTAGAACAGCCCGTACTCGCGTCGGAAGAGCAGCCGGGGCCGGTTGTGGGTCGTCGAGGCCCCCGACATTGGCAGGAGGCAGACCCCGCCTGCGAAGATGAAGGCAGCGGCCGTCACGAAGAAGAGGGGGTAGGGGACGTGGCCCGCCAGTGCGCGCACGGCGAGGAACGCCAGGATCGTCCCCGCCGAGCCGGTCGCGCCCATGCGGCCCAAATGCCGCCCGCTCTCCTGCCCCGAGGAAAGGGCGAGCGGGATGAAGGACGACGACATGAACCACTGGTGCATGAAGACGGACCAGAAAACGGTCACCAGGACAAGCTCACCGTAGGTGTGGACGAAGCCCGTCGCGGCGACGCCGGCCGCACTGAAGCAGAGGCAGAGGGCGGCGATGCGCGACTCGGCGAAGCGCGCGACCAGGGCGGCGATGCCGACGGCGAGCAGGCCGGGGATCTCGCGCGTGGTCTCCAGTATGCCCATGCCGAGCGGCTTGACGCCGAGCGTCTCGGTGATGAAGTTGATGAAGACCACGCCGTACATGGCGAAGCCAAAACCGAACAAGAAGACGGCGGCAGAAAAAAGCCGCCAATCACGGCGGATGTGTGCTTCGGTGAAAGTATGTTCGGGGGAAGAGGTCGCCATCACGATCTTAGTATACCTATTTTTAGATATTTTCACTGCATGCCACGACTTGGCACGGTTTATGCAAAGAAGAAAATCTGCTAGGCACTCACGCAACAATAGGATGAAAACGAAGTCGTTGCTGTCCATGACACTTCCGTTCCAAAGGAAAGGTCGCCCATTTATGGCCTTGATTCACACCTGCCGCTCTGCCGCCCGCTCCGGGCGCGTGCTCTTCGTCCCCGGCGGCCAAGCCTGCGCCGCCGCCGCCCGGCAATTGCTGTTCTCGCCGACGCTGCTCCAGGTGTCGTCCACATTGAAGTTCGTGCCGGGCTTCTCACACAAGTCCGCCACCCGGCCCGCGCCGGCGGCGTGACACGCACCCACAAGCGCCCCCGCATCGGCCACAGGCCGGCGCGGGGGCGCTTTTGTTGTTGACAACCCTCCTCGCCGCGTGCTACTATTTCCAATGGCTGATTTGATCTTACGCGGCGGCACAGTGTACGACGGGACGGGCGGTGAGGGCCGGCGGCAGGACATCGCCGTCACCGGGGACAAGATCACCGGCATGGGCGACTTCTCCCAAGAATCGTCGGGGCGCGTTTTAGACGTCTCGGGCCTCGCGGTCGTGCCGGGCTTTATTGACATCCACACGCATTCCGATTTCTCCCTGCTCATCAACCGGCCCATGCGGAGCAGCATCGCGCAAGGGGTCACGACCGAACTGGTCGGCAACTGCGGCACCTCCATCGGGCTGGTCACAGCAGGAGAGAATTTCGCGCAGGAGCGGCGCTGGGCCGAGCGCGGCGGCACCGTCCTGGACTGGTCCCGGATGAGCGGGTACCTGGCGCGCGTGGAGGACGGCGGGCTGGGTGGGAACGTCGCCACACTGGCAGGACACGGCACCATTCGCAAGGCCGTCTTGGGTTTTGAAGACCGCCCGCCGACGGCTGGCGAGCTTTCGCGGATGCAGGCGATGCTGGCGGAGGCGCTGGCGGACGGCGCAGTCGGGCTGTCCACGGGCCTGGAATACCTGCCCGGCGGCTACGCGAAACATGAAGAAGTCGCCGCACTGGCCGCCGTCGCCCGTGAGGCGGGCGGCTTCTACGCGACCCACATCCGCAACGAGGGCGACACCCTGGTGGAAA
The DNA here is from genome assembly GCA_031421335.1 of Armatimonadota bacterium. Lineage (GTDB taxonomy): Bacteria > Armatimonadota > Armatimonadia > Armatimonadales > Capsulimonadaceae > JANXMY01. Next base: position 7,630 of record JANOOM010000569.1, on the reverse strand, counting down.
GCATCACCGAGGCCATCCGCGTGGCCGAGGCGACGGGCGTCCCCTTGCAGCTCTCGCACCACAAGTCGGAGGGCCGGGCCAACTGGGGCAAGCCGCGCGTCACGCTGCCGCTGATGGCGGCGGCGCGAGCGGCGGGCCTGGACGTGCTGACGGACCAGTACCCTTACACGGCGTTCATGACGGGCATGAGCGTGATCTTGCTGCCGCGCTGGGCCAAGGACGGGACGATGGAGAACATGCTGGCCCGGCTGCGCGACCCGAGTGACCGGGCGCGTATCCTGGCCACAATCGCCGAGGAGCCGTGGGACTGGACCACAGTGCAGGTGGGGGTCGCCCGGACGCGGCGCGAGGTGCAGGGCATGACGCTGGCCGCCTTGGGCGCTTCAGAGGGCAAGACGCCCGCCGAGGCCGCGTTGGATCTGCTGGTGTCCGAGGAGGGCTGGGTCTCGGCCGTTCACTTCGCCATGTCGGAGGAAGACATCGAGTTCGTCCTGTCGGACCCCCACACCATGATCGGCTCGGACGGGGTCGCAAACGACCCCGCGAGCGAGATGGCCGCTGACAAGACGCACCCGCGCACTTACGGGACGTACCCCCGCGTGCTGGCCCGCTACGTCCGTGACCGCGAAATTCTGTCATTAGGCGAGGCCGTCCGCCGCATGACGAGCTTGCCTGCCCGTCGGCTCGGGCTGTCCGACCGGGGGACCCTACGCGTGGGCGCGATGGCGGACATCACCGTCTTCGACCCGCGCGCCGTGTCGGACGCCGCCACGTTCGACGACCCGCACCGGTTCCCCGTCGGCATCCCGCATGTCGTCGTGAACGGGCGTCTGGCGCTGGAAAATGGGGTGCAGACGGATGTTCTCTCTGGGAGGGTGCTGCGGAGGGGCGCGGGCTAACGTAGGACGGCCTGAATGGCTTCCCAGCGCGTGCGATGCGTTTCGTCCCGATGTTCCGGCAGGAAATCCAGCGCTAAATAGGTCTTGATTGCGGCGAGTCGGTGGTCCTGTGTTTCCAGCACGGCGTCAGCGCAGCCCAGGCCAGTAAACGTGTGGAGGACAGCGAGTGAGACGAAGAAGCCGAGGCGCTTGCCCTGATGGTCGGGGACAACGGCGACCCAGTGCAGATAGCCGGAGCCGGGGAAGCGGTCATGTCGGAGGCGCGCGGAGGCGGTGGCGATGGGCCGGCCTTGGAAGTCAATGACGAGGGTCTGCTTGACGCCCTGCTGCTCGTTCAGCGTGTTGGCCACTCGCACCGCGTCCCAGGCCTCGTCGGCGAACGCGCGGTCGAGGACGGCGGCGATGGCGGTTGTCTCTTCCGGTCGCATCTGCCGCAGGGCGTAATCGTCAGGCAGGGCGGGAAGGGACGGCAGGTTGAGGAGGTCGGGCCGGCGCATGAGTAAGTTGGTCATAGCAATTGGCCCTGAGACCACACCTTGAAAGGTGTGGCTACACGGCCTCCGGCCACGAAGTACCGCTTCGCGGCACTCGGACAGGAAACCTCTCTTATCCCCGCGAAGCGGGGGTCGTTGACGCCCTTGCCGTCTGTCCCACCAAAACCCTAGCCGTGTGCTTCAGCACACGGCCTTTCTATGTCTTAGCGTCCAGCAGCGCCAACTTCAGCACTTCGTCCGCGTGGGTGACGCACTTGAATGTCATCTCGCTTCGGATGTTGCCGGGGAGGTCTTCCAAGTCCTTCTCGTTCTCGGCGGGCACGATGACCGTGCGGATACCCGCCCGGTGGGCCGCTAACACCTTCTCCTTCAAGCCCCCGATCGGCAGGACGCGGCCGCGCAGGGTGATCTCGCCGGTCATGGCGATGTCCTTGCGGACGGCCCGGCCGGTCAGGGCGGAAGCAAGCGCCGTGGCCAGGGTGATGCCCGCCGAGGGGCCGTCCTTGGGGACGGCGCCGGCGGGGACGTGGACGTGGATCTCGATGCGCTCGTTGAAGTCTTCTTCCAGGCCCAGCATCTCGGCGCGCGAGCGGACGTAGGACATGGCGGCCTGGGCGGACTCTTTCATGACGTCGCCAAGCTGTCCGGTCAGGATCAGGCGACCGTCTCGGCCCTTCATCTGGGCGACCTCGATGGAGATGACGTCACCGCCGACTTCGGTGTAGACCAGGCCCGTCGCCGCGCCCACTTCGTCGAGTTCTTCCATGACGCCATAGTGGTACTTGCGCTGGCCCAGGAACTCGCGCAGCTCGGCGTCGCCAATGGTCACCGGTTCGACGTGGCCCTGGGCGACGCGGCGGGCGACTTTGCGGCAGAGAGAAGCAACCGCGCGCTCGAAGTTGCGGACACCGGCCTCGCGGGTATGTTCGCGGATGATGCGCCGGGTCGTCTCCTCGGGGATGATGAGCAGTTCTTCGGTCAGGCCGTGTTCTTTGATCTGCTTGGGGATCAAGAACTTCTGGGCGATCTGGAGCTTTTCTTCTTCAGTATAGCCCGAGAAAGAAATGACCTCTAATCGGTCGCGCAGGGCGGGCGGGATGGGATCGAGCAGGTTAGCCGTCGTGATGAACATGACTTCGGACAGGTCGAACGGCACTTCCAGATAGTGATCGGAGAACTCGTTGTTCTGGGCAGGATCGAGCGCTTCCAGCAGGGCCGAGGAGGGGTCGCCCCGGAAGTCCGCCCCCATCTTATCAATCTCGTCCAGGACGAACACGGGGTTGCGCGTGCCGGCCTGCTTCAAGCCCTGCAAGATGCGACCCGTGAGGGCGCCGATGTACGTCCGGCGGTGGCCGCGAATCTCGGCCTCGTCGCGGACGCCGCCGAGAGAGATCCGAATGAACTTGCGGCCCAGGGCGCGGGCGATGCTCTTGCCCAGACTGGTCTTGCCGACGCCGGGTGGGCCGACAAAGCAGATGATGGGGCCTTTACTCGTGCCGGCGAGCTGGCGCACGGCCAGGAACTCCAACACGCGCTCTTTGACTTTGGGCAGGCCATAGTGGTCTTCGTCCAGGATGGCCTCGGCGGCGCCCACGTCCAGAGTTTCTTCGGACTTCACAGACCAGGGCAGCGCAAACATCGTGTCCAGATAGGACCGGATGACCACGCCCTCGGGGACGCCGAAGGGCATTTTCTCCAGCCGGTCTATTTCTTTCAGGGCGCGCTCCAGCACCGGCTCGGGCATCTTGGCTTCCAGCGCTTTGGTGCGGTAATCGTCCACCTCACCCTGGCGTTCGTCGCGCTCGCCAAGTTCCTGCTGGATGGCCTTCATCTGCTCGCGCAGAAGAAACTCGCGCTGGGTATCGCCCATCTCTTTCTCGACCCGGCTGCGGATGTTCTTCTGGATCTGGAGAATCTCAAACTCTTTGGTCAGCAGCAGGCTGAGTTTTTGCAGGCGCTCCCCGGCGTCCAGTGTTTCGAGAAGCTCCTGCTTGATTTCGACGCGCAGGGAGGGCAGGTGCCAGGCGACATGATCGGCCAGGGCGCCCGGCTCCTCGATGCCCAGTAGGGTGACGACGACTTCAGGGGGAATGTTCTTGCCGGTGTTGGCGATCTGCTCGAACTGCGTGGTCACTGAGCGCATCAGGGCTTCAGCTTCGAGCGGCTGGACAGGGGAAAGAGGGAGGCGCTCTAATCGCACCTGGAAGTACGGCTCGGTCTGGAGCCATTCGGCCACGCGGACGCGCTCCTTGCCTTCAAGCATGACCCGGACGGAGCCGTCCGGGACTTTCAGGATCTGGATGATCTCGGCGACGATGCCGATCTCGTGCAGATCTTCGGTCTCGGGATCCTCGGTCGCCACCTGTTTTTGGGCGGTGAGAATGATGTGCTCGCTGCCCGCCATGGCTTCATCGAGCGCGCGCACAGACTTCTCGCGGCCCACGAACAGTGGGAAAATGATGCCGGGGAAGTGGACGATCTCGCGGATGGGCAGGAGGGGCAGGACATCAGGGAACGCGCCGGGCTGGGGCGCCTCCGGGCTGGAGCGCCGGCCGCTGGTCTTTTTGGCGCGAGGCGCGGTCGTCGTTGTACGGGCCATAAGTGGGTGGGGGACCTTTGCGGGAGAACCTAACCCCGGCGCAGCGCGCCGACCCTTCCCTGTTAGGGAAGGATGAGGATATAAATACCTACAGCTCAGGCAGCAGGGGTGTCCTCGGAAATAACTTCTATCCTTCCATAACAGGGAAGGGTCGGCGCGCTGCGCCGGGGTTAGGTCAGTATTTTCACGAAGCGGCGCGCATCTCGGGCTTCGCGCCTGGCATCAGGTTGACGCGCGCCCGGACCATGTCGCCGGTGATGACGATCTTCTGAATGTCGCGCTGCGAGGGCGTCTCATACATGATGTCCTGCATGACCTGTTCGATGATGGTCCGCAGGGCGCGCGCGCCCGTGGACCGCTTGATAGCCTCCTCGGCGATGGCGTGGAGGGCGTCCTCGGTGAAGCGCAGATCAACGCCGTCGAACTCGAAGAACTTGCCGTATTGTTTGACCAGGGCGTTCTTCGGCTCGGTCAGGATGCTGACTAATGCCTCGTGATCTAGAGAGCGCAGGGTTGTGACTACAGGGAGGCGGCCGATGAACTCTGGGATCAGGCCGTAGCGCAGCAGATCTTCGGGCATGACGTGGGCGAGCATGTCGCCGGCCCGGCGGTCGCGCTTGCTGGGGATGCTTGCCCGGAAGCCCAGAGACTTCTGGTTCAAGCGCCGCTCGATGGTGTCCTCCATACCCTCGAACGCGCCGCCGCAGATGAACAGGATGTTGGTCGTGTCTATCTGCACATATTCCTGCTGGGGGTGTTTGCGGCCCCCCTGCGGGGGGACGTTGGCGATGGTGCCCTCTAGGATCTTCAGGAGGGCCTGCTGGACTCCCTCGCCGGACACGTCGCGCGTGATGCTGGGGCTGTCCGACTTGCGAGTGATCTTGTCGATCTCGTCAATGTAGATGATGCCGCGCTGGGCGTTCTTGACGACGGTTTGGATGTTTTCTCCGTTGTCTGCGGCCTGGAGCAGCTTCAGCAGGATATTTTCGACATCTTCGCCGACATAGCCCGCTTCCGTCAGTGAAGTCGCGTCGGCGATGGCGAAGGGGACGTTCAGAATCTTGGCCAACGTCTGGGCCAGAAGTGTCTTGCCGCTGCCGGTCGGGCCGAGCAAAAGGATGTTGCTCTTTTGCAGCTCGACTTCGGAGGACTGGACGTTGATGCGCTTGAAGTGGTTATAGACGGCGACAGCCAGAGTCCGCTTGGCTTCTTCCTGCCCGACGACATACTGGGAGAGGATGCGGTAAATCTCTTTGGGCTTAGGGATGGCGCCGACGCTGCTGTAGTCGTCGGCCTGCTGGACGTCGCCCCGGACGATCTCGTTACACAGGTCCACGCATTCCAGGCAGACGCCGCCGTGGACGCCCAGAATCAGTTTCTTGACCTGCTCGCGCCCCTTGCCGCAGAGGAGGCAGCGGCTGTCGTTGCGCTCGTTCCCGATTCTCGCCATGTGCGTCCTTTGTAAGTGACCGGCCCGCAGAAGATTAAGGGCGGACATCGTGTCCGCCCCCACGGGCCGGCAATGTGTGTCGTCAGCGACTTGACGGGCTGACGGCGGCATCGCGGCTCAGTACGGTGTCAATGATGCCGTAATCAACACCCTCTTGGGGCGTCATCCAGTAGTCGCGGTCAATGTCGCGCGAGATCTGGGAGAATTCCTTGTCGCAGTTCTCGGCCAGGATCTCCGCGAGCTTCTCCTTGAAACTCATCACGAGCCGGACCTGGATCTCGATGTCGGAGGGCGTCCCCGAAAAGCCCGCGCTGCCCTGATGGATCATAATGCGCGAGTTGGGCAGGGCGGCCCGCTTGCCTTTGGTGCCGCCCGACAGCAGGACCGCGCCCATGGAGGCGGCCATGCCGACGCACGTCGTAGCGATATCGGGCTTGATGTGCTTCATCGTGTCGTAGATTGCCAGCCCCGCCATGACGTCGCCGCCGGGGGAGTTGATGTAGACCTCGATGTCCTTGTCCGGGTCCTCTTTTTCGAGGAACAGGAACTGGGCGACGATGATGTTCGCCATCGTCGGGTGGACCTGATCGCCGATGAAGACGATCCGGTCTTTCATCAAGCGCGACCAGAGATCATAAGCGCGCTCGCCGCGCGGACTCTGCTCGATAACGGTCGGTATCCAGGTCATTCGGTTTCACCTTCTAGTGCGCCAAGCTCCAGCGCGTCTGCCGCATCGTCTGCGGCCTCTTCCGTGGCTTCTTCGGCGCTGTCGGCGGTCACGACCTTATCCTCGATTATGGCCGATCCGCGCAGAAAGTCCAGCACTTTTTTTGCCTGCGCCCGGTTCCGCAGCGCGTCCATACCGCCGTTGCCTTCCAGCACGGCGCGCACGGCGGCGGGCGAGGTCCGTTCCTCGGCGGCGCGCTCGGCGAGGGCCGCGTTCAGGTCCTCGTCGGTGAGCGTCAGTTGCTCGGCCTCACTGACCCGGCCCAGCAGCAGGCCGATCTCGATACGCTTGGCTGCGGCGTTCGTGATCTCGCTGACGAGCTGGTCCTGCGTCTTGCCGATCCGCTCCAAATACTCGGGGACGGTGACGCTCTGCTGCTCCAAACGGGCCATCAGCTCCTTGACATCGTCTTCTACCTCGGACTCGACCAGCACGGGCGGGTACTTGATCGTGGAGTTCGCCAAGATCTGATCAATCAGCTTGCTGTCGGTCTCGCTCTCGGCGCTCGCTGCAAGCGACTTCTCCATGTCCACGCGCATCTCGCGCCGCAGCTCGTCCACCGTCTGGTAGCGGCCGTTGGAGAGCTTGATGGCAAGCTCGTCGTTCAGCTCGGGGATCTGCTTTTCGTGGATCTCGTTGACCGAGATAGTGAACTCGGCCTCAGCCCCGGCCAGTTCGGCATCGGGGTAGTCTTCGGGGTAGGTCAGGGTGAAGGTCTTTTCCTCGCCCTTGGTGATGCCGATGAGCTGCTCATCGAAGCCGGGGATGTTGTCCGCGCCGATCTCGATCATGGTGGGCCGGGAATCGGCGGCCTCGGGCCGGATATCCACGAGGGCGGCAAGGTCGGCCACCAGCAGGTCGCCGGTCTGGGCGGGGCGCTCTACGATCGGGTACTCGGCGGCCCGCTCGCGCATACGCTGGAGCTGAGTTTCGACGTTCTCGTCGGTCATCTCGTAGACGGGCCGCTCGACGGTCAGGCCCGTGTAGGCGCCAAGCTCCACTTCGGGCTTCAGCGGCACGGTGGCCTTGAAGATGAAGGGCGTGGCCGTCATTTCGAGCTTGACCAGCTCAAGCTTGGGAAGTGCGAACGGCTCGACGCTCTCCTGCTCGATGGCTGCGGCGTAGGCCGGCTCGACCAGAAGCTCGGCCGCCCGCTGGCGGACGTCGGCCTCGGGGACGCGCTGCTTGACGAACGAGAGGGGGGCTTTGCCCTTGCGGAAGCCGGGGACACTAACGTACTTGCCATATTCGCGGTAGGCGCGGTCCACGGCGATGACGACTTTGTCCGACTCGACTTCGATCGTGAGGACGGCCTGGCATGGCTCAAGCGCCTCTTTGGTTACCTGCATGATGGGTGGGCTACTCCTGTGTGCTACTTCTGTGTATGGTATCTGTGAACATTTGACTGTAAACATTGGGACAAAACGGGGCGGGAGAATGCGGCGTTTCGCTGGGCGCTAG
>JANOOM010000568.1:0-4820 GCA_031421335.1 Armatimonadota bacterium | reverse complement strand
CGAAGCGCTGTGGGTCCACTTCTACGCGGAATAGCGGAAAGGCATCGGCGGGATGAGTAAACATCATGTCGGTGCGCCCACCGTTCGGGTGGGACTGGACCTCGTGTTTTGTCTGCCAGCCGTGGGGGATCGTGACGGTGTAGCCCTCCGGGCTGCGGAGCACGTCCGCGCGGGGCGGGCAGACAGTTCGACCCGGACCTCGCCCCCCTGTTCGCCGGCCTGATGCGCGACCTGGGGCGCGACCTGGGGCGCGACCTGGAAGGCGAGGACCAGACCCTTTCCCGCGCGGCCTGAGTCTAACCCCTTCTCAAAACCGGCAGAGTGTGATACAATGAGCTACGAGCAATCGTAACGAGTAACCACTCAAAGGAGGGCAAGCGCCGATGAAGGTAGTCATTCGAGTCGTGATCCAGACCGTCGTTCTCGCCACACTCTTCCTGGTATACGGGCCTCCCCAGGCCGCACTCGCCCAAGCGCCGACTATGACCGTACTGGTCCGGCCTTCCGACGTCCCCATTCCGCTCACGGTCGTCCGGGGCACGCTCGTCGTGTTCCAAGGCTCAATCAGCCAACAAATGATGATGACCACCTTCGTCCTCCGCAACGACTACGGGGAGTTCACCAAGGGCGACTTCCTGGACACATGGAATCTTCTCTGGAACACGGCCGTCGAACACGGCGCCACCGAGCAGATCGCCGTCTATTGGAGCCGGGCGGGGGGGCCGGTCACCCGCCTGACCCGCTACAACGTCAAGTTCCTCGACGGTGCCCCGTTCCTCCTCCGGGCCGAGAACGCGGGCGGCAAGCTCTCCGTTGTCCTCACACCGACCGGCGTGCTCACCGCTCAGAAGTTCGCCATCAGTCTCGACGGTGCCCCGACCAGCATCACCATTGACGGTGCGGGCAAGGGCACCATAGACACGTCTCTCTTTCGCCCCGGTACCCACACCATCGGCGCCAGCGCCAGCATGACCGACGGCAGCGTTTCCGCAATCGCGCCCGTGCCCTTCACGGTCAACGTCCCCCCGCCGGTCCGCCGCAAGCCCGCCCCGGCGACTGCCAAGCGTCGGCCCGCCCACCCCATCAAGACCCACCACTCCTGACCGGATAGCACAAGCCCCGGCAGCTCCTTTCGGAGCCGTCGGGGCCTTTCTCGTGCTACTCCCGCCGGGACTCGAACCCGGATTACACTCTTATAAGGGGTGCGCTTTCGCCAGTTAAGCGACGGGAGCGAATGAGGGCAGGGAATACTTCCCCTGCCCTCCCGGCTAGTCCTTGAACGGGTCCGCCACGTCCTCCCCGGCCATCGCCACGCCCCGCGGCGTCAGCGTGTGCAGGACCCGGATGGACTTGGCGTGATAGGCCAGCACGTCTGGGAGTCGTTTGTAGCAGTGCGGAGACTCGTCCGTCCCCGCCCCGCGCAGCTCGACCTTCTTCTCGCGCAGCCACTCCTGCATCATCTCGCGCGAGACCGTGCCCGGCGAGATGACCTGCCCCGTCTTCCGGTTGACCTTGCCGCGCGCCTGCGTGCGGCTCATCACCCGGCCCGCGCCATGTACCGTCGAGTGCAGCGCCCTGGTCGCCTCATCCGACGCGACCCCTTCCAGGATGACCGACTGGTCCCCCATCGAGCCGCCCACGAAGCCCTTCTGCCCCGGAAAGGCCGGCGTCGCCCCCTTGCGGACCACCCACAAATCCTGCCCCCCGTGCGTCTCTTTCCAGGCGAAGTTGTGGTGGTTGTGGACTTCCTCCAGGATCTTCGCCTCCAGCATCCGCGCCACTTCGGCGCAGACCCAGTCGCGCCCCGCATAAGCGTAGCGCCCGGCCAGCGCCATGCACGCGAGGTAGTCGCCCCCGAGCGACGAGCGCACGTCCAGGACCAGGGGGTCCACGTCCATGCCGTCGTGCGCGCCGCCCGCTTCCAGGAAGTAGGTGGCCGTCTTGTGCCCCAGCCCGCGCGAGCCGAAGTGTGCGCCGACCCAGGTCCGGTCCTGCTCGTCGGCGAAAATGTCCACATAGTGGTTCAGTCTGTTATCCGTTCTGCTCTCGCTTGTCACAGCGAAAAAGCAAAACCATCCAGGTCGTTTCCGCCTGGCTCTGCATGTTCGTTTCCATGCAGTTCGGAGCACACCTTCAGCCTGTCTCCAGGCTGCCCAAGTCCCTCTGCTCTCTACGGGGTGTTGGCTTTCGCCAGCGCACTTCCCTCGGAATTACCCTCACAGGCGTTTCCCGATTTGGACGGGTTTCTCATCGCACCTTACAGTGCGAGGCGGCTGACACCGCTTCCGATCGTGCCGAGCTGGTTGCGGGCCATCTGCTTGAGCGTCTTCATCGGGTACAGCTTCCATGCTTCGTCGTCGAACAGCTCGTGGTCTACGGTCGTGTCGTTGGTCCGCCCGATGCCGAATTCCAGGTGGCTCCAGACATCGTCCATGATCTGCCTGATCTTGCCCCGGACCTTGGACGCGGGGATGTCCAGGCGCACGGCTTTGTTACCGCAGGCGATATCGAACCCTATTCCGGACGGACTGATTTTGTCCTCGTAAGCGATCACGCCGCCAATCGGCACGGCGTAGCCCTTGTGTCCGTCCGCGCATAGGACCGCACCGCGCACGGAGCCGTTCGAGGCGGAGCGGCGGATCTGAGTCAGTGTCGACTCCTCGTGCTCGCCGAAAATCTTGATGTCTTCTAAGTCCATGTTATGCTTCCTCCTTCGTCAGTTTTGCCTTCCGCGTCGTGATGGCGGCGGGCCATACTACTTTCCTTCCTCTTTCCTTCATCACACGTCGTTACTGTCCGAGACATTCTTGGCGAACAAGTACTGGGCGCCGATGTATTTCAAGCACACCCGCCCTACCTTCGGGTCGTCGCGCCCTCGGACAGCGCCTTGATCGTCTCTGGGGCGTATGGTCCCCAGTACAAGACCGGCACGGCGAGCACGCCGAACCGGGCGCAGGGCGCGGCGAAGTCGTCGGCATCCAGATATTTGCCGTCCGCCAGCAGGTCAAAGGCCCGGAAGCCTGACGCACCGGTCTGGCCGTAAGACAGGCTCTGGACCTTGCCGCCGTAGACCTCCCCGTACAGGATGACCTGCCGGTGCATGGCCCCCAGGTGACTCAGTAGGGAGCCGGCCATCCACTCCCCTTCGATCAGCCCCAGGCGGCAACTCGTTCCGTGAATTTTCTCCGACACCGACACTTTCTCGCCCTTAGTAGGCACTGAAGGGAAGTTCCGCAGGTTCTCCACATCCGTGTGTTCAACGAACAGCGGGTGCGACGGCTCGGCGTCCCCCGCACTGATCTTGGTCGGCGGGACGTACTTGGTGATCCTCCAGCGGTCCGAATGCTCGGCGGGGATGACCGCGTCAATCGGGATATAGGTCACCAGGTCACCCGGTGCGTACTTCCCCTTGGGCGTCACGCACTGCCACCCCTTGATTTGAGATAAATCGAGCGCGTCGGCGTTGTTGTGAGGCAATACTTTCTCGATCTTGCAGACTTCCTCGATCTTGCAGACTTCTACGATCAGGGTGGACATGTTTATTCCTCCTCAATTTGGGAGGGTGCCATGGCCAGCCACTCCACCAGGCGGTCCGGGTGCAGCCGCCGGAAGCACTCCGCCATGTCGTGTCCGTCGCGCAGCCAGAACAGCATCGGCGAGAACGGGAAGCGCAGAGCCTGCGCTGCGAACTCGCGCCGGTCCGGTGCCGACGCCAGCACGTCGAACGCCCCGGCGACTTCCAGGCGGAATGCCGCCAGGCGCTCCCGCAATGCCAGCATCTCGTCCCGCACCAGGGGCGGGAGTTGCGGCACCATGTCGTCGAACTGCTCCGACAGCACCGCTTCCACTTTGCGGCGCGGCGTGCTGAGGGCACTCAAAATGCGGTCCACCATCAGGTACATTGCGCTCTTAATCTTGACGCGCCGGTGCGCCGCGTCCCGCACAATGAAGCCCTCGGCGGCGAACGGCGCGATGGCCTCCACAGCGGCCATCACCTCGTCCAGCGTCCGCAACGGGTACTCCCGGACGCGCGGGGTGGGCAGGTCGGGCATCTTCTCGATGTCAAGTTCTTCCAGCGTCAAGGCATCCCACGCGGCCAGCCAGGTCAGCCACCGGTCGCTATAGGGGACGATGATGCGGTTCTCAGGTGCGGTCAGCTCGAACGAATAAAAGACGGATGGGTCAAGCCGTTCCGTCAGATCCTCGAACGAGCTTCCCATCTCGACCAGCGCCTGCTTAACCAGGCCCGCGAAGGTGATTGGGTGGCTGTTCACCGGCCCGGAGGCGTCTGGCGTTCCCTTCGTTGCCACCCGCCACCGGTCCCGGTGGAAGTAGAAGCAGACTAGGCTGCCGTCCAGCTTCTCCTGCACCCGCACCGTTTCCCAGTCAACCGCGTGCGCGTTCGGCTCCCCGAGGTTAAAAAACTTGAAGAAGCTGCGCGAGACCACGTTCCAGGTGCCGGTTTCTAGCAGGAGGGCGCGGCACTCCTGGCAGATCGTTTCGGCCATCGGCGAGGCAATCTGGTTATAGTTCAGCATCACCACGCCCAAAGCAGCGTCTGCCTTCGCCTTGATGCCGTAGGTCGTCGCCAGGTCCGCCAGTGTCCCGCCACCGCGCAGGAACTTTTGCACTTCTAAATCGCTCATGCGCCTTGCCTCCTTGGATGACTGATGTCACGCGACGAGTGAATGAATTCACTCGCTCCGCTCAGATTTGTCCAAGGGACAAATGAGCATGTTTTCAGGAACGGGCTTACGGGCAGCGGCAACCCTCCTCTTCTGTCTTCTGTCTTCTGTCTTCTGTCTTCTGTCCCCTGGACA
>JANOOM010000567.1:0-4182 GCA_031421335.1 Armatimonadota bacterium | reverse complement strand
ATCAGGTCTTCGTGCCCACCGCAGGAGAGGACGACGCTGAGGAGGACCGACGCCACGCACGGCTGAGCCTGCGACTGGAGGGATGACAGGGCGGGAAGTACTAAGCGTCGCAACCTTGCCTGGAGCCGACCCGCCGGACGGGGCATGCGACACTATTCCGCTGCGATCACCGAGATTGAAAGAATGGGAACTGAACTACATTGCCCGCCACTGAATTGCCCGCCACTGAACCGCCGGCCCCAGTCACTCGCTGCGGGACGTGCTGCTAGCGCTCCCCGAACTGCCGGACGAGGACGTTCTCATGCCGAGCCATTACCTGGATGCCGTGTTTAAGCGCCTGCGGGACAAGGGTCTGGCCGACCTGTGCCTGGAGGCCCACAGCCACAAAGCCACCAAGAAGGAGGTTCTGGACCAGCTGGGGCGGGCGCTCGACGCCCGAACCACCCCGGAGTGCGGACGTGCCGGACCTGCCGTTCGTCTTCGTGGCCTCTGAGTCGGCGGTTGCCATGGACATCCCCTTCTGGACACGCCCCGGCGTGAACAGCGGCGGGCGTTAAGTAACCCAGCGCCGAAGCGGTGTACGGCATGCTTTCCGCAAACTGCTCGTATAAGAGTATTTATACGAACAGTTGCCGGCGGGAGAATGTCTTGAGGGACTCGAAGGTTGAGCCTGAGTGCAACGGTTCTCTCGTAATTCGTTGCAGATCTAAGACAAAGCAGTTTTGTGTTAATCGGCTTCGTGAGCGAGAGATTCGTTGCACTCAGGCTCTGCGTCGGCCTGAGGGCCGAGAGGAAGCGACTGGCGGCTGTCACGACGCGCGGTAGCCGTTTGTGGGGCTGCCGCGGGTGCTTTATGAGGTTTCGTGGGGGCGGTGAGCGCCCGGTGCGTGATGACCGTCAGAACCATCGCCGTCAGAACCATCGCCGTCAGAACGAACACCAGGGACGTACCGATAAGAGCAAGGGCCAGGCGGCTCCGGCCTGCATTTATCCACACAGAGTTCAATTCTCTGTTCCTTTCTGCGTTTGGGCCGGAGACCGGATGACGACGCCCTAACCCGTGATTTTCTCGGCGGGAGGCGCGTCGGGTCGCGCGGCAGCCTGGGCGATGATTTCGCGGATCTCGCCGCGGCAGCGCTCGACGGCCTGACGGACGAGGCGCACCGTCTCTGGGTCATCCCGGTCGGCGACGCTCCGCAGCCCGCCCCAGACCGTCCGGGCCAGGGTATCCAGCTCCTCCTGGAGAAAGCCGATCTCCGGCTGGCTCGCGGCGGACGTGGCCGGAGCGCCGAACCGTGCCCAGAAGGCGGTCAGGTCCTCGGCGCGGGCCTCTAGTTCCGCCCGTCCCGCGTCCGTCAGATGGTAGACGCGCCGCTCGGCGCCCTGTTCGCTGCGCACCTGGCCCAGGTCTTCCAGATACTGCATGGTCGGGTAGACCGTGCCGGGGCTGGGGGCGTATTCGCCGCCCGACCGCTCTTCCAGGGACTTGATGATCTCGTAGCCGTGCTTAGGCCCGTCGCGGAGCGCGTCCAGGAGCACGTAGCGCGCCTCCCCACGCCGGGCGCGGCCCCGATGCCCGCCGAACGGGCCGCCGCGTCCCCCCTCATGGCGTCCCCCCTCATGGCGTCCCCCCTCGTGGTCTCCGCCCCGGCCGCCATGGCGACCGGGCGGTCCGCCGTGGCGGCCGGCGAGTTCCTCGCCGTGGTGATCGGGGTCATGGTGGAAATGTGCCCCACGGCCGAAATGGCCCGTCTCGTGGCCGTGTTCCCCGTGGGGATGATTCGAGTGGTGCCGGTGCCCGGTCTCGTGAGCATAGCGATGTGTGTGGTCTTTCAAGAGAGTGTTTCCTTTGTTCGTAAAGTCGTGTTCGTGTTCGAATGGTGACCTGTGAATGGTGACCTGTCGTTCGGGTGTCCAATTTCGGGCAAGAGTGTCGCGGAAGAGCCTGATCACACACGGTGGTGTTCCTCGCCGTTACAAGCGTGTGTGTTTGTGATCGATCAGTAGGCGGTCAAGGCGCCAGCCCACAAGGCCCAGGAAGGCAAAGAGCAAGAGTATCAGGTCCATAGAATATCCCCTTTCTGAATAGACTTATCACGATATATCGTGATAAGTCTATTATATCGTATTGTTCGTTTCTTTGTCAAGGCGTAACGAAGGAATTAGGAAATATTTAAGAAAAATTTGAGGAGGAGGCCGTATGATGGTCCCAGGAATTAGGACAGCGGCTTAAGCTGGAGGGCCGGTCATGGGCACCCGCTCCGGCGACGTGGACCCCGGCCTGCTCCTGTACCTGTTGCGGACCCGGCCTGACATGACGCCGGACCGGCTCGACGCCCTGCTCAACCACGAGAGCGGTCTCAAAGGGCTGGCGGGCTGGACGCCGTCGCCCTCACCGGCGGCATCGGCCAGCACTCGGCGCCGATGCACCGGCGCATCCTGGGCGGCCTCGGCCTGGGTCGTCCCCACCGACGAGGAGCGCCAGATCGCCCGCGGGGATTGAGTGAACGAGACGCTGCACTCGCCAGGAATAGCGAACAAGGTCCAAACATCGTCCAGCAGGGGGAGCCATTTTTGATGGGGAGCCGATGCCTACCCAGAATCGGCCATTTAGCGGATGTATGCCGGTGCCTAAAAGGTCATACTCTCCTCACAAGCCCCGCAGGCTGACGCTTAGATCAAAAAAGGAGAAAACCAACCATGAAACTTGATGCTCCGCACACTGGCCGAAACCGGAGCCGATCCCTTCTGCTGGTTTCCCTCGCGGCCTTGTCTTTCTTCACCCTTTCGCTGCCGGCCTCTTACGCCGGCCCTGTGCCTTCCGGCAAAGCCCCTCAAGCCGTGAAGAGCGCACCGGCGCCCGAGCGTCACGCTCCTGTATACGTTTCTCTGTCCCGACTGCGGCCTGAAGATCACGATCAAGACCCAAGCCGACTGGAAAAAAGATTGCCCGGCCTGCGCCTGCGGCAAGACGAGTCTCGCCTGCTATCACGACATGAAAAAGTAGCAGCCGAAAAAACAGCGGTTTGAACCTGCCCACTGGGGTGTTGCGATCGGCTTCACTATTCTGTATATATCGGCACAAAAGTGCTGCTGGAAGGAACTGAAAGTATGGAACCCCGACACAACCGACTTCCGTTTATCGCGGCCACAATCAGCCTGATCGCGATACTTGCGGCAGCTCTGCAAACCCAGCCGCCGCCCGCTCACGCCCTGCCGGTGTTCGCCCGTCAATATGGAGTCTCCTGCAACGCCTGTCATTCCATCGCGCCGAAACTGAATATCAATGGCCTGGCGTTCCAAGCGAACTACTACAACTGGCCCGGCGGCCGCCCCCTCGCCCCAGGCAGCACACTGAACAGGGTGCCGATCTCCGGCCTAGTCACCAGCACCTGGGGCAACAGCCAAAACGCGCCGACCGGGGCACAGTTTCAGGCGATCGAGCTGTTCGCGGCAGGCGGTTTCAGCCCCACCACGGGCCGTGGAGGCGGCTACTGGATTGACTATCTCGCGGGGTCGCATAATGGAGTCCGTCCGAGTTTCCTGGACGGGGCTTGGGTCGCGGTCCCGCTGGCCAGCACCCAGGGGAGGCTGGCAGTGCGGATCGGTCAGTTCAGTCCGATCAACTACCAGTGGAACGGAATCAGCAGCTTGACCCAGCGGCTGCCGGCGGCCCTGACGGACTCGGTGGATAACATCGCCCTGGACTCGTCCACACCCGCCGTAAGCCTGGAGTACTTCAGCAATCGCGGGCGCAAGACGGCGAACGGCCTGTATGTGGACGTCGGGATGGCGCTGGCCGGCCATCTCACACTCAACCAGGATACACGGCTCTATGCGCCGCAGGGCGCTTATGTCCATGCGTTCCAGCGCAAAGGCTTCAACACCGGCGGCCTCTTCGCTTACCGCGACGGCAGCGCGACTCAGGAAGGTCTTATCGTGACGCGCCAGATGACGCCGCGACTATCCTTGCTAGGGATCGGTGCAGTCGGCGGGGACATCAACGGAAACCAGCAGCATCTCTCGGCGCAAGCCGATTACGTCCTCTCCCCGGCGCTGGCCTTTTCCGGGCGCTATGATTATATCCGTGGCGTGGTCCATGACCAGTACCCGGTCGCGACCGTGACCTGGTATCCATTCAGCCAGCACATGCTGCGGCTGTCGGGCGAAAGCATCATGGAC
>JANOOM010000566.1:0-9464 GCA_031421335.1 Armatimonadota bacterium | reverse complement strand
AACGCTCAGCAGCCTCTTCAAAAACCTGCTGGCGGTCTACGTCCCGCGAGCGAAGTGACTCAAGTCGGACAAAGTGGAACGGGGTATACTGAACGCATGGAAGAGATGATGGAAGACATGACGCCGCGCGAGATCGTCGCGGAACTGGACAAGTACATCGTAGGCCAGCAGGCCGCCAAGCGCGCCGTCGCGATCGCACTCCGCAACCGCTACCGGCGGCGACGGCTGGCTGACGACCTGCGCGACGAGGTCATCCCCAAGAACATCCTGATGATCGGGCCGACCGGCGTCGGCAAGACCGAGATCGCCCGCCGCCTCGCTACCCTGGCCCGCGCCCCATTCGTCAAGGTGGAGGCGACCAAGTTCACCGAGGTCGGCTACGTCGGCCGGGACGTGGACTCGATGGTGCGCGACCTGGTCCAGGCCGCCCTGCGGATTGTCGAGGCTGAGAAGATGGCCGAAGTGCGCGAGAAGGCCGAAGAGCAGGCCGTGGGCCGGATTGTAGACCTCTTGCAGCCGCGCCGCGAGGCCAAGGCGGCGCGCATAAGGATGCCAAAGCCCGGCAGCGGCGAGAACCCGCTGGAAGCACTGTCGCAGTTTTTCAACCAAGGCGCCGGCCCCGCGCCCGAGAAGGAACCCCAGGAGGAAGAAGCCGACGAGAACAGCCAGCGCCGCCGCGACCAGGAGAACCGCGTCCGTGAGCGCCTGCGGGCACAGATCACCTCGGGCGTCAAGGACGCGGACACCATTGAGATCGAGGTGGAGGAGAGCGGCCCCGCTTCGTTCATGCAGGTGATGTCGCCGCAGGGCGGCATGGAAGAAATGGGCATGGACATGCAGGGGCTGTTCGGCTCCATGATGCCCAAGAAGCGCAAGAAGCGCACCCTGACCATCAAAGAAGCGCGCGAGCATTTCGCTGGTGAGGAGGCGCGCGCGCTGATTGACCAGGACGCCCTGACGCGCGAGGCGGTCACCAGGGCCGAGCAGAGCGGCATCATCTTCGTGGACGAGATGGACAAGATCGCTGGGCGCGGCGCGGGAAGCGGGTCCGGGCCGGACGTCTCGCGCGAGGGCGTCCAGCGCGACATCCTGCCGATCATCGAGGGCAGCACGGTCCAAACCAAGTATGGCCCGGTCAAGACCGACTTCGTGCTGTTCATCGCGGCCGGCGCCTTTCACCTGTCCAAGCCGTCCGACCTGATCCCGGAGCTTCAGGGACGTCTGCCGATCCGGGTGGAGCTGGAGAGTCTGACCCAGGACGACTTCAAGCGCATCCTGACCGAGCCGCGCAACGCTCTGATCAAGCAGTACGTCGCCCTGCTCGCCACCGAGGGCGTGACGGTCGAGTTCACCGACGACTCCATCGCCGAACTCGCCCGCGTCGCCGCCGACGTCAACTCCCAGATGGAGAACATCGGGGCGCGCCGCCTGCACACGGTCATGGAGCGGCTGCTGGACGACCTCTCATTCGACGCGCCCGATTTAGAAGACAAGACCAGAAAGATAGACGCCGCCTATGTCCGCGAGAAGCTGGACGACATCGTCAAAGACGAGGACCTGAGCCGGTACATCCTTTAGGAGTGGTACGGGGAGGCGTTCGGAACGCAGGGGTAGGGCTTGTCCCTACCCTCTTTTCTTTTTTTGGCCGCTCAATCGCTCCCTGTTCGGGTATTATATACGCATGATAACAGTGCGAATGCTGTTCTTCGCCCATTTGCAGGACGTCGCGGGGGCGCGCGAAATCTCCTTGTCGCTGCCCGAAGGGGCAACGGTGCAGGCGGCGGCGCAGGAACTGGAAAAGCGCGCGGCAGGCTTCCACGATCTCCTTGCTCATGCCCGTGTGGCCGTCAACGCCGAGTTCGCCGACGCCGACACGCTTCTGCATGAGGGCGACGAAGTCGCCTGGATGCCGCCGATGAGCGGAGGCAATGCTGCCCCGCCATTGCTGACGCACGAGGCGATTGACATAGGCGCCCTCAGCCTTGCAGTCGAAGCCTCGGGCTATGGGGCGGTGGTGACGTTCGCGGGCAACGTCCGAGACAATGCGCGCGGCCTCCAAGTGCTGTATCTGGAATACGAAGGCTACGAGCCGCTGGCCGAAAAGCACCTGGCCCGCCTCTCCGCCGAGGCCGAGGAACGCTGGGGCGTCCGGTGCGCCGTGCAGCATCGGCTCGGGCGGCTGGAGATCGGCGAGTGCAGCGTCGGCGTGGCCGTCGCTTCCCCGCATCGGGGCGAAGCTTTCGAGGCGTGCCGGTGGCTGATGGACACGCTCAAAGAGACCGTTCCGATCTGGAAGCGCGAACACTTCGCGGGCGGCGCGCATTGGGTGGAAGGACCGCAAACGGTCCCGAGCGAAACGCCGTAGTCGGGACAAATTAGAAACAAGGCTCTATGATCGAACTGCCGCCGACCACCGAAACCCCACACCCCCCCGCCGTCATCCTGCGCCCGATGCGCCTCGAAGACATCGAGCACGTCTCCCGGTTAGAGCGCCGCTGCTACACGCTGCCGTGGAGTTCCAGCGCCTACGTCACCGAGGTCGGCAACCCCTCCGCTTATTACACAGTCGCCACCGAGCAGGACAATACCATCCGCGGCTACGCCGGCATGTGGGTCATCATGGACGAGCTGCACATCACGACAATCGCCGTGGACCCGGCCCAGCGCGGGCGCAAGATCGGCGAGCGCCTGCTGCTGGACTTGATCGAGGAAGGTACGGCGCGCGGCGCGGAGCGGGCCACATTGGAAGTGCGCGAGCGCAACACCGTCGCCCATAATCTGTACCTCAAGTATGGGTTTGAGGACGTGGCCGTCCGCAAAAGCTATTACAGCGACAACGGCGAGAACGCGCTGATCATGTGGGCCAACGACCTGATCCTGCCGGCCTACCAGTCCATGCTGTGCGACTACAAGGCGCGGCTGGCGGGCGGCTGATGCGTGTCCTCCATCAGTCCCTTTCCGTCCCCGAGACCTGCCACTATCTGCCCGACCGGGACGCGACCCAGGAGTACGTCCAGGTCGGCCAACTTGCGCCGCAAGAGTACGAAGACCTGATGAACCGGGGCTGGCGCAAGTTCGGCCCGATGCTCTTCCGCCCTGTCTGCTCAGGCTGCCAGGAGTGCCGCCCCCTCCGCATCCCCGTAGACCGGTTCACCCCCGACCGCAGCCAGCGGCGTGCGCTGGCCCGCAACGCCGACCTTTCGGTCCGCTATGCCGAGCCGAGCGTGGACGCCGCCCGCGTGGACCTGTACCGGCGCTACCACGCCTCACAGGCGGCCGACAAGGGCTGGCCGGATGGGGAGCGGACGGAGAGAAGCTATGCTTTCCAGTTCGTCCACAACCCCGTTCCCGCCGTCGAGATCAGCGTCTGGGAGGGTGACGTTTTGCGGGCGATCGCCTTGACGGATGTGACCCCGAACGTCGTCTCGGGCGTGTACCACTTCCACGAGCCGGACTGCCGCCAGCGCGGGTTGGGGACGTTCGCCATGCTGCACACCATCGAGCTTGCCCAGCGACTCGGGCGGACCTGGACCTACTTCGGCTTCTACGTCGCTGGGTGTCCGAGCATGAGCTACAAGACCAATTTCAAGCCCTGCGAGATATTAGGGACTGATGGCATCTGGCGAGAGCCGGCGGAGGCTTGAACAGCATTCAAGAACGGGGTACAATGACGGCAGAACTCCGCCTAGAACATAGGAACCCCGACCATGCCGCAAGGAATTGATCTCATGCCCGCCGTTTTGCCCGACGAACGCACCCTGGAAGCCCCCGACGAGCGCGAGCAGCGGACGCCGCCCAGTTCAGATGGGCCTTACATGGTGATCCTCTACAACTGTGACTGTCACACCTTCGAACAGGTGGAAAAGCAGCTCCAGAAGGCCGTCGGATGCACACTTGAGAAGGCCGAGGCGTTCGCCATCGAGGTGGACTCGACGGGCCGCGCCGTGGTCTACTCCGGGTCGGAGGCCGAGTGCGAGAAAGTCGCAAACGTCCTGCGCCAGATCCGCCTGCAAGTCGAGACCGATAAGTCAGCCTGAACGTCCCTGGAATGACCGATCTACTCCCCCACCTCGTCACCCCCGTCCCCGGCCCACGCTCCTTGGACCTGGCCCGGCGCCTCCGCCGGGCCGAAAGTCCCAACGTCACCTTCCTCGCCCCGGACTTCCCCGTCTTCTGGGAGGAAGCGCGCGGCTGCCTCGTCACGGACGTGGACGGCAACCGCTTCCTCGACGTGACGGCCGCCTTCGGGGTCGCTTCGGTGGGCCATAGCCACCCGCGCGTCGTCGCCGCCGTCCGGGCGCAGGCGGAGAAGCTGCTGCACGGTATGGGCGATGTCCACCCCTCGGCAGTCAAGGTGCGTCTTTGCGAGCGCGTCCGCGAACTTGTCCCCATCCCGGATGCTCAGGTCATCTTGGGACAGAACGGCGGGGACGCGGTTGAGGCCGCCTTGAAGACCGCCATGCTGGCGACGGGTCGGCCCGGCGTGCTGGCATTTGAAGGCGGCTACCATGGCCTGACCTACGGCGCCCTGGACGTGACCGCGCGGGCCGACTTCCGGGCGCCCTTCCAGCCCCAGCTCGGCGGGTTCACGCGGCACTTGCCTTACGGCTGCCCGATAGAGCAGATCAGGGCGCACCTCATGGAACACAGGCCGGGTGCCATCCTGGCCGAACCCATCCAGGGGCGCGGCGGCATCGTCGTCCCGCCACCGGGCTGGCTGGGCGACCTGCGCGATGCCTGCTCCGAGACCGGCACCTTGCTCATTTTGGACGAGATCTTCACCGGCTGGGGCCGGACCGGCGACTGGTTCGCGTGCAGCTACGAAAGCGTTATCCCGGACATTCTCTGCGTTGGCAAAGCAATGGGCGGCGGCCTGCCGCTCTCAGCCTGCGTCGCTTCGGCGGGCCTGATAGCGGCCTGGGGCGAGTCCACGGGTGAGGCGCTGCACACCAGCACGTTCCTGGGAAATCCTCTGGCCTGCGCCGCCGCGCTGGCCGCTTTGGACGTGCTGGAAAAGGAAGCACTGCCCGCCCGTGCCGCGCGGATCGGCGCAGTCTTCGCGGGCGGCCTGCGCGGCCTCCAGGCCGAGTTCCCGGACCAGATCGCCGGCGTGCGCGGGCGGGGCCTGATGCTGGGCCTCGCCTTCGACACGCCGCACCGCGCCCTGCCTTTAGTACCCGCCGCTCTGCGCGAAGGCTTGATCTTGCTGCCGGCAGGCGACGGCAGCGTTTTAGAGTTCGTGCCGCCACTCGTGATCGAAGAAGAGCAGATCCTCTGGTGCCTCGACACGCTGCGACGCTTATTGACCTCAAAAGAAAGACCCGCATGACCCATCTCCCGCGCCCCGTTGTTCTCGCCTGCGCCCTGCTGGGCGTCCTGACCCCCGCTGTATTTGCCGCCCCACCCGGACACGGCTTGGACCTGACCGCCATGGACATCAGCGTCAAGCCGTGCGATGACTTTTACCAGTACGCTAACGGCAAGTGGCTGGCGCGCACCGCCATTCCCGCCGAGTACCCCGACTGGAACTCCTTCGGCATCGTCTATGAGCATAGTCTGGCCGCCGAGCGCGCCTTGGCCGACCGCGCCGCCGACGACAAAAGTGCGGCCCCGAACAGCCCCGAAGGCAAGGTCGGCAGCTTCTACCGGGCCGCCTCGGACGAGGCCCGCATTCAGGCCGACGGCATCACGCCGCTCGCGCCGGAGTTCGCGCGCATCGGGGCCGTCCAGGACGTGCCGGGCCTGCTGACGGAGTTCGGCCACCTGCACCGCATCGGCATCGGCGCGGGCTGGAACTTCGGCGTCGGGCAGGACAACAAAGACAGCACCCAGGAGATCGCGCAGCTCGGTCAGGGTGGGTTCAGCCTGCCGGAGCGAGGCTACTACGAACGCACCGACAAAGACACGCAGGCGACGCGGGCCGCCTTCGTCGCGCACGTCGCCAAGACGTTCGCCCTGCTGGGGGAGACGCCGGACAAGGCCGCCGCCGATGCCCAAACCGTCATGGCGATTGAGACCCGGCTCGCCCAAGCTTCCAAGGCCCCAACTGACCTGCGCGATCCGCAGGCCAACTACCACAAGATGACTCTGGCCGACCTGGACGGGTCCACGCCGGGCGTCGAATGGCGGCCCTATTTTTCGGCCCTGGGCCTGCCCGATCCGGGCGGCATGGACGTGGGCCAGCCCGCGTTCTTTGTTGAGGTGGGCCGGATGCTCACGACTCTGCCCCTTGCGGACTGGAAGACCTACACGCGCTGGCAGCTCATTGACACCGCATCGGGCCGCCTGAGCAAAGCCTTCGACTCGGAGCATTTTGCCTTCTACGGCACGGCGTTGAGCGGCATCAAGCAGCAGCAGCCCCGGTGGAAGCGCGCCCTGGGCGCGACTGACGGGGCGGTGGGTGAGGCGCTGGGGCAGCTCTATGTCGCCCAGAACTTCCCGCCGCCCGCCAAGGCCCGCGCCCTGGCCCTGGTCCAGAACCTGAAAAGCGTCCTGCGCGACGACCTCGCCGGGCTGCCCTGGATGGGGCCGGACACGCGCCGCCAGGCGCTGGGGAAGGTTGACGCTATGGCGATCAAGATCGGCTACCCGGACAAGTGGCGCGATTACTCTCGGCTGGACGTTTCCAGCCCTTCCTACGTCGTCAACGCCCTGCGGGCCGACGAGTTCGAGTTCCAGCGTAGTCTGAACAAGATCGGCAAGCCCGTGGACAAGACCGAGTGGGGCATGACGCCCCCCACGGTGAACGCCTACTACAGTCCCTCCATGAACGACATCAACTTCCCCGCCGGCATCTTGCAGCCGCCTTTTTTCAACCCGGACGCCGACGATGCCGTCAACTATGGAGCGATCGGTGCGGTCATCGGGCACGAGATGACGCACGGCTTTGACGATCAGGGCCGCCAATATGATGCCCAGGGCAACCTGCACGACTGGTGGACGGCGGACGACCTCAGGAACTTCACCCAGCGCGCCCAGGGCATCATCGCCCAATATTCGGCCTATGAGCCGCTGCCCGGCCAGCACATCAACGGCGCGCTGACAACCGGCGAGAACATCGCCGACATCGGCGGCCTGAAGATCGCCTACCTCGCATTGGAAAAGTCCCTGAAAGGCAAGCCCCGGACGAAGATAGATAGCTACACCCCGGAGCAGCGATTCTTTCTGTCGTTCGCCCAAGTCTGGCACGACAAGCGGCGGCCTGCCTATGCCAAGGTCGCTTTAGCGACCGACCCGCACTCGCCGGACAAGTACCGGGTCATCGGCGCACTCGCCGACACCCCCGAGTTCCGGCAGGCGTTCGGCTGCCCGCCCGATCCCAAAGCAAGCCCGACCCACCTCTGGTAGTGAGAACGAAAGAGACATCATGAAACGACTGTGGAAGATGAAGCGCCGGATGGTGGAAAGGTAGCTGTCTTCGGTGCGGAGGCTGAGGTGCTTGAGGCGAATGACGGTGCGGACCTGTTCCAGAAGCGCGTTCGGGTTACCGGGGTTGAGAGTGTTCGGGCTGGGGTTGTCGGGGCGGTTCATGCGGGTTCCTTCCTGGAACGATGTTCTTCCGTGGGTTTTTCGTTTTTCTTGGTATCTTTGGTATAATGTCTAGGAAGGCAGCAGGCAGGCGAACGCCTCGGGGATGTTCCGCTTGGCGGCAGTTGCCACTGATTCGGGCGTATTATACCTCACGGTTGCGGTAAAAGCCGCCACAGGAGCGTGTTACACCGCAGTGGCGTTTACCGGACTGCTGGTACTATCGCTCGCTGTAAGTTACTGTCGTGAGAATGCGGCAAACGCCGCTGTTATGACGTGTTACGCCGCGCTCGTGCGGTATAGTAACAAGTTGGGCCGCTGGACGAAGGCAGTGCAGTGACGAAAGGAAAGAACAAGATGAATCAGCATCAACAGGCATTTTTTATTCCCTTTGGCTTGTGGATGTTACTTGGCGTGGTACTCATCGTGCGAGTATTTATTATCACACTCAAAGCAGGACAATCAGGCGATTCAATAACCCGCGCCAAAGAAGTTCAAAAGCGATTTACAACTGTTGGATTGATTTTGATGGGGACATTGCCCGTCGCTTATGCCGGCTACTATCTGCTTGGGGGCCAAAGATAGGGCGTCACCGCTAACTTGAAACGATATCGGAATAATTGACATGAACCCTACCGCAGAGTCACAACTTAAAAAACACAATTTGCCAGCAACCCAACAAAATATACGTCAGTATACTCTTGGTTATGCCATGATTCTTCCATCACTTTTCTTGACAATTTGGTGTCTTTTTCCGCTCAAGCATTTGGTAAGACAAACTGGCATCCCTTATTTTGCTGACCTCATCGTATTTCCTATGGTTTTTGTGCTGCCGGGTATTCTCTGTCTATTGTTTTTGCACAAGCTACCTGCGTTCTCGCGGGGCTTACGGGATGTAATGGTTCTGATGGTTACAATTCTGCCGATAGCCGTGTTAGGACTTGGCTTGAAGAAATTATTGATACTGGTTGGTAGGCATTAGCGGTTGCATCGCGTGAGACTTGGGACAATACCTTAACAGCCAGACGGCCCAACAAGGCGCTGCACCGGACGCCACCTGTCCTTTGTCTCTGCGGAGTCGGTTAGCGGTGCAGTTCAGGTGTCGCCGGTGAGCGCCCCCGTTAGACCGATGGCCAGGAGGCCGCCGGTAGAAAGGAGCTAGTTATGACAAGCCGGTCTGTACAGATGGCTGTTTTGTTCTCCGTTCTGCGCTTAGTTTGTATCTGGCCGTTGAGCCTTTTGGTTCTTCGGCTTCTCATCCACGAGTGGCCGTCACAAAGGGCGAGCGTCTCTTGTCTACTGTCTTGGCTTATCCTGGATTTTGGCCCGATGCTCCGGCGGCTCGCCGTAGTCTACAAGTCACGCAAGTGTTCGCCACCATCGGCCTAACCCTGTGCTGCACCTGACGCCACCTGTCAGGGCAGCTCTGCTAGGTCGGTGGGCTGTGCAGTTCAGGTGTCGCCGGTGAGCGCCACCGTTAGACCGCAGGGCGGCAGGCGGTGAGGGGCGGAAGCAATGAACAAAAAACTGCCGGACATAGTTCGGGACCGCTTGCTTGCTGGCAACTGTATCAGTGCGGATTTAGTCACTCTTTCGAGCAATTACCGAAGTATCCCGCACATTCCGCTATCAGACTATGTGGCAGCCGTGGAAATCCAGCCCATGCAAGACGGAAGCTATCGAATAATCTACCGTGAGATACCGGAAGAGTTACTCAGGTGGGAGTTCGAGTGGGACAGGTACGCGACAGTTAATGAAGAGAGCACAGTTGAAACCGTGGAACAGGTGGAGCAAGTTCTGTCCCGCTATGTGACCGATTTTTCTTGGCTGGTCGTCGGCAGTAACATGTATGCCTCGGCGTAGTAGTGTCGGTCACGGGGCTGCCTGACGGTCTAACCCGGCGCTGCACCTGACGCCACCTGTCCTGTCGCTCTGCG
>JANOOM010000565.1:0-4282 GCA_031421335.1 Armatimonadota bacterium | reverse complement strand
GGCGCCTGGCCGAGACGCTGCGCGCGGGGGGCGAGGGGGCGCTGAACCGGCTCCGGGACGAGGCGCGCGTCGCCGCGCCCGCGCTGGGCCTTGGCGAGCAGTTCCGGCTGCTGGAGGGGCTGATCGGCGCCCTGCTGCGCTCGCGGACGGCCGCGCTGACGTCCCCGCCGGCCCGCGCGTATGCCGCAGGCGAGCCTTACGACCCCCTGCGCCTGCCGCTGTTCGAGTCGTTGCTGGCCGCCCTGCGGGCCGGCGCGTGGCCCGACCGCCCGGACCGCGCGGCCTCGGCGCCCGCCTTCCAGAATGTTGCGTTCTTCGACGCGTACTTCTCCAACTATATCGAGGGCACCGACTTCTCGGTCGAGCAGGCCCTGCGGATCGTGTTCGAGGGCGAGATCCCCGCCGGCCGGCCCGCCGACGCACACGACGTCCTCGGCACCTACCGCCTGGCCGCCAGCCCCGAGGAGATGCGCCGCCGCCCGGACGGGTTCGAGGACTTCCTGGCGCTGCTGCGGCGGCGGCACGCGGTCATCCTGGAGGGCCGCCCCGAGGCGCTACCGGGCCGGTTCAAGGAGGTCAACAACCAAGCGGGCGCGACGGTGTTCGTCGCCCCGGAGCTGGTGGCGGGGACGCTGCGCCAGGGCTTCGGGATGTACGAGGCGCTGTCGGACCCGTTCGCCCGCGCGCTGCTGATGATGTTCCTGGTGGCCGAGGTCCACCCGTTCGTGGACGGCAACGGGCGGATGGCGCGTGTGATGATGAACGCCGAGCTTGTGGCCGGGGGGCAGACACGCATCTTCATCCCGTCCGTGTACCGCAACGAGGACGTGGGCAGCCTCAAGCGCCTGACCAACCACGGGGACCCGGACGGCTTCACCCGCGTCATGAGCCGCGCCCAGTTCTACGTCGAGCGGATCGACTTCACCGACCTTGCGGCCGCGCAACGGGTGCTGACGTCGCAGAACGCGTTCGCGGACCCGGCCGACGACGTGAAGCTCCAGTTCCCGGACTGATCCTCCCCAGATTAATTCCCGGGCCGATCTCCAGAGTAAGTCCAGACCACTGAGTGCAGCTCGCGCCCAGTATACCCACCTGAAATGCCTGGGAGGCCGTGCAGGAGGTTGTTGCCCTGCCGGGGAACAAGGGAGGAGACCACACGAAGCAGACCACACGAAGCAGACCACATGAAGGGTTGGGAGCATGGCGGACTTCAAGTAGGCGTATGAGGAGCGGGAAAAGCTGGTGCGGCGCATCCGCAAGGCTCGAGAGCAACTGGCGGCGGACGAGGCCCGGCTGTTGGCGTTGAACGAGGAGATCGTGCAGATGAACAAGGAGCTGAGCGAGCGCCAGGAGTTGCGACGCACGTTCCTGGAGAAGCCGCTCAACTAGGTGGGCCACATCTAGGTGGGCCACATCCCGTTCAGGCGCGCAGGCTCACTCTCAGCCGCCGCTTCGACCGGTCCCTGACGACCCGACCGGCCCACAATGGCCGGCGGTTCGCACCCGAAGGAACCCGCCCCATGCTCCGCCGCCGCGCCCGCGCTCTGTCCGGCCCGCTTCTACCCCGCTCACCAGGCGCCCAAGCGGGCCGCCGGCGACCGGGCAGCGGAGAACAACTAATGATGGACCCATCGCCGGAACGTCAGGACCTGGAGCAGCGGCTGGCCACACTCGTCGAGATGGCCCAGCGATCCCCAGAGGACGCAGAGCTTGCGACCCTGATCCACGTCGTCCGCCAGAACCTCGTCCTCAACGAGACCCACCCGGAGGCGACCGGGCAGTTGCTGATCAACACGACGAACCTGGCCGACTTTCACATCTCCCAGCGCCAGCACCCGCCCGCTCCCTGAGGGCCGGCGGAAGCGCGGCGCCCGCCCGCCGGCCGGGGACCTTCACCCCGCCCCGGACTTTCCGGCTGCGGCCATCCCGCCCCAAAACTGAGAATACGGGAAATCCGGTAACGATAACCGGCATTATCAATACCATAATCGAGATGAGGAAGGGAGGGGCCGGATCTCGCGGCGGTTGGAGTAATGATTGGCCTTCAAGTACTTTCCCCGATCAGCAACTGAAGCAGAGGGGCAAAATCGTTAGTGTAAACTTGTTTCTGTAAAAGTGAATGACCGAAAGTAGTAGGTCAGGGAGTATCCTTAGAGTTACCACACACCGAGGAACACAGCCCATGACCTACCACGACGATTCTACTCTATCGGCCGCCCTTTTGGAGCAGCTCACGACCAGCGGGATGGACGCCCTGCTGCAAGACAGCCACGGGACGGCAGTCCGGCGGCGAAGTCCCCTGACAGAAGAGAAGTTGGCCGAGCGGGCGGAGGAACTCTCCGCCAACCTCCGGGCCAACCTGACACAGGAAGTACGAAACAGGCTCCGCCAAACGGCGGAAGACATCCTGCGCTTTCTACAGCAGAGTCAAGACGCCGACAGTCCAGAAGTGTCACCGGCTTTGTTAAGTCAACATAACAGGGTTGATCCAAAAACATCCCTTGCATCTGACAAACGGGAAGCCAGCGACAACGTGGCTCCGCAAGGGGATTTGCTGAAGAGAGAGAAGGCGGTGTGAAAACACCGCCTTCTTCTTTTTGACAACGCAGCAGCGTAAGAAATAACGAAAGACGCTGTCAGACACGGCTACCAGTGCTGTGGGCAGGGGCGATGGCCCCCAGAAAGTCCGAAAGAGAAGCAACAAACTGGCCGACTCAACCGGCGTGTTAAGTCAACATAACAATTTCTAGCCATTACTGATTCCGGGTAGGCAACAACGGTCATGAGCGAACAAAAAGAAACGTCCGTCAGCAATAAAGTCGTACAACCCAATTATCAGACAGCGCACGCTCAAATCACCGAACCTGCACGGTTTGTCGCCATGAGTCATTACTACAGGCGCCGGTGGCTACGGGAGGTGGGGCCGGTGGGGACGGCCATCCTGCTTGAGCTTCGCGGGCGGTGCTACAACAACCCAGTGACAGGCGAGCGGAGGGATACCGTCGTCGCGGCTCAGAAGGAACTCGCGGAGGCCATCGGGATTAGCGTAGACACCCTTCAGCGGCAACTCGGCAGACCCGGTCAAGACGAAGCCTCAAAAGCGAACGCCGCCCTGCGCCGCTTCATCTGGACTGAGGAGCGCTACCAGCGCAGTGAAGTGGGACGCGTCCGACAGCTTGAAAACATTTACCATGTCTCGATGGACGATCCAGTTCACGAGGATGACGAGGAGCATCTAGAGGCACTAGTGGAGGAGTACGAGCGGCAGACACAGGAAGCGGCTGCGCGACATCAGCACCGTCGTAAACAAATACTCCCTGCTCAAGAGAAGGCCCCTTCAAAGGCTATACCCACACCGGAACCGCAAAATGCGGTACTACGTTCTAACGACCCAGAAACGGTGGCACCGGAACCGCATTTTGCGGTAGGGGGTCACCGCAAAATGCGGCAGGGGTCACCGCATTTTGCGGCACTATCTGAAGAGTCTTTACTTCTCTTTACAAAAGAGATTACTTCTTCTTCAACGTTTAACGTTAGTGAGGACAAAATTGACTTCGTCTCTACAGCAGAAGAAGAAGCCATTCCAGACGCGAGGACGGTCAGAAACTCCCTGGAGACAGGGCTGGACACGCAGGTGAATGGCCTGGTCCAAGAGCTGAAGGACTGGGGGAGCGAGCGGCGGCACAAGCAGTTGCTGTCGATCTGTGAGCAGAAGGGGCTGCTGCATCTCTCGGACCAGGCGCTTCAAGCTACACGGCAGCGCCTTACCAGGGAAACAAAGCGCGGCATACTGGAGAAGCCGGGTGCTTATTACCAGCGCATCTTGATCTGCCTCCTGGAAGCCCATCAGGTCTTCGTGCCCACCGCAGGAGAGGACGACGCTGAGGAGGTCCGACGCCTCGCACGGCTGAGCCTGGGACTGGAGGGATGACAGGGCGGGAAGTACTGAGCGTCGCAACCTTGCCTGGAGCCGACCCGCCGGACGGGGCATGCGACACTATTCCTCTGCGATCACCGAGATTGAAAGAATGGGAACTGAACTACATTGCCCGCCACTGAACCGCCGGCCCCAGTCACTCGTCAGTCACTCGCTGCGGGACGTGCTGCTAGCGCTCCCCGAACTGCCGGACGAGGACGATCTCATGCCGAGCCATTACCTGGACGCCGTGTTTAAGCGCCTGCGGGACAAGGGTCTGGCCGACCTGTGCCTGGAGGCCCACAGCCACAAAGCCACCAAGAAGGAGGTTCTGGACCAGCTGGGGCGGGCGCTCGACGCCCGAAC